>NZ_JBFBBQ010000055.1:62908-64858 GCF_040682775.1 Amycolatopsis sp. NPDC051106
AATCGTGGGGTGAGCGGGACGAGGGTGGGGCGAAGCCGCACCAGACCGGGAGTGAACCGTCCCCGGGCGGCCGCGAGCCGGGCTCGGCTTGGCGTGAGCAGGATCAACCCTGGGATGAGCGCGACGAGGGTGGCGCGAAGCCGAGCCAAACTTGGGGCGAACCGCCCCCGGGCGACCGCGAGCCGGGCTCGGCTTGGCGCGAGCAGGACCCTGGCGAACCCGCGCCGGACCAAGCCCGGGACCATCTCGACCCGCCCTGGCTGGGAACCGATTCCTTCCCCGGTGTGGCCGTCGTGCTCGCCGATCCGCGGGGGCTGCGGCGGATCATCGGGCAGCACAACCGGTGGCGGACCGTCTGGTCGGCCGACGACGTCCTCGACGCCTGCTACGCCCTCTCCCTCGCGCACCTCGCCCCGCCGCGGGCCGCGCTGCTCGCCGATGGCTTCCCCGCCCGCTTGCCTAAGCTCGAGCGGCTGCCCGTGCTCCCCGCCGTCCTGCCGTTGCCGCCCGATCCGCCTCCGGCGGCCGCCGATGATCCCGGCCCGCGGACGCCCGGACCGCGGGGGCACTCCGTCTTCCCTCGGCAGCGGCCGATCCGGCAGGTGCCGTGGGGCCTGGTCTTCGTGCTGACCGTGCTCGTCACCGTGGGGGTGATCGCCGCCGTCTTCGTCGCACAGGTCTTCCACGGCTCGTGAGTTTCGCGCCAACTAGGCCATCTGCACCGTTTCCCCCGCGCGTCGCCTGGGCACCTCCCGGTAGACGTGAAAGGGGTTCACGATGCCGCGCACCCGAGCGCTCGTCCTGCTGGCCGTCCTCGCGGGCGCGTCCCTCACCGGCTGCAAGGTGCCCGACGGACTGGCCTCCGGCTCCCAGGCCGGGTCACAGCCCGCCGGGACCGCCGCCGCGCCGCCGATCGCGCCCGGCGAGGCCAAGGCCCAGCTGGCGCAGCTCAAGGTCGCCGTGCGCGGCACGATGGACGGCTACAGCCGCGAGAAGTTCCCGCACTGGGACAAGGTCGACGGCGCCTGCGACACGCGCGAGCAGGTCCTCAAGCGTGACGGCAAGGACGTCACCACCAACGCCGACTGCGCCCCCAAGTCCGGCACCTGGGTCAGCGAGTACGACGGCGAGACCTGGAAGAAGGCGTCCGATGTGGACATCGACCACATGGTGCCGCTGGGTCAGGCCTGGGTGAGCGGCGCGAAGTCGTGGACCCAGGAGCGCCGCGAGCAGTTCGCCAACGACCTGATCCGCCCGCAGCTGCACGCGGTCACCGACAACCTCAACGAGCAGAAGAGCGACAAGGCGCCGGACCAGTGGAAACCGCCGCTGGTCTCCTACTGGTGCACCTACGCCACCGACTGGATCGTGGTCAAGAGCAACTACGGCCTCACGATCACCGTCCCCGAAAAGACGGCCCTCGAAAGCATGCTCCAGCACTGCTAGAACGAGCGGGCCGCGGCCACCGCCTGCCCGGCGTACGACCGTCCGAACAGGACGGTGTGCACGAGCAGCGGGAACAGCTGGTGCAGCCCGATCCGCCCGGCCCAGCCGTCGGCCAGCGGTGCGACCTCCTCGTACGCGCCCAGCACGCTGCCGAGGTGCGGGCACCCGAACAGGTGCAGCATCGCCAGGTCCGTCTCGCGGTGCCCGCCGTGGGCGGCCGGATCGATCAGCCACGCCTCGCGGCCGTCCCACAGGACGTTGCCCGTCCACAGGTCGCCGTGCAGCCGCGCCGGGGGCTCGGCCGACGGCGGGATGCGGTCGCACGCGCGCTCGAACAGCGCCGCCTCCGCCGCGTCGAACGTCCCCGCGTCGACCGCCCGGCGGACGTAGGGCAGCACGCGGTCCGACGCGTACCAGGAAGCCCAGTCCTCCCCAGGGACGCAGCTCATCGGCGCCCGGCCGATCCACGCGTCGGCGGGCCCGCCCGGGGGAGCCGCGCCGAAC
>NZ_JBFBBQ010000056.1:0-57279 GCF_040682775.1 Amycolatopsis sp. NPDC051106
GGCCTTGGTTGCGTTAAACGCACCGAAGGCCGCCTTGGGTGCGTTGAACGCACCGAAGGCCACATTGGGGCGCTGGCCCGGCACTGTGGACAACCCGCGCGGACGGCGCCGGAACTGTCGGTGCCCGCCGGTAGCGTGGAAAACGGGGGCTGCTCAGGTCCCGGAGGAGACCGTCGGCGCGTCGGGGATCTCGGCCGGGTCCGGCGAATCCGCCCGCCGGCCCGCGCGCAGCAAGTCGCCCCAGCGGCCGCGGTCATACTGTGCCGGCGGCGTGTCGGCCAAGAATTCCCGCAGGATCTCCAGGAACCGCTTCGGGGCGGACCGGTGCGGGAAGTGCCCCGCCCCCTCGAACAGCACCAGCCTGCTGCCCGGCATCGCCCGGTGCGCGCGCCGCGCGTGGCCGCTCGGCACGACCCGGTCGTCCGTCCCCCACACCAGCAGCGTCGGGATCCCCTCGGTCAGGTAGCAGCGGTCCAGCATGTTGACCACCTGCCCGCGCCAGTCGACCACCGAACGCAGCGTGCGCAGGAACGCCGAGCGCGTGCTCGGCTCGAGCAGCCGGACGTACCGCGTCAGCACGTAGTCGAGATCCGGGCCCAGCCCCAGCCCTTCGGACACCCGCAGCAGCTCGGCGAGCCCGCGCAGCGCCGTCAGCGCCGGCCGCGTGCCGAGCAGCGGCAGCACCAGCCCCGCGCCCGGCGCGGCGGCCAGCCGCAGCAGCGGGTGCACGCTCGCCCCGACGCCGCCGGAACCGACCAGGACGAGCCGTTCGCAGCGTTCCGGGAACTGGTAGGCGAACTGCATCGCGACGCCGCCGCCGAGCGAGTGCCCGACCACGGTGACCCGGTCGACGTCGAGCGTCGTCAGCAGGTCGCGCATGCCGCACGCGTAAGCCGCGACGGAGTAGTCCGCGCGGGGCTTGGCCGAGGCGCCGTGGCCGAGCAGGTCGGGCGCGATCACGGTGTGGTCGGCCGAGAGCGAGGCGAGCAGTTCCAGCCACGTCGCCGAGTCGTCGCCGATGCCGTGCAGGAACAGCAGGGCGGGCCCGCGCCCGGCCATCCGGTAGGCGCGCTCGTACCCGTGGACGACCCGTGTGCGCGGGGCGAACGTGTCCGCCCCGATCTCGGTGAGTGGCACACACCCAGCTCAGCACGCCCGCGTTCGCGGGACGTTTCGCGGACGTTGGGATCGGGTGAACGCGCTGGCGGAAAGATCGAAGGCCGCCCCCGGATCGATTTCCGGAGGCGGCCTTCGTCGCGTCAGGAGCGGCCCCGACCTCCGCTCCTGGTGGCTTCTACCTGGTCGGCGTCGGCGTCGCCGGCGGCGTGGTCGTAGCAGGCGCGGACGGCGTCGCGGGCGCGGATGGCGTCGTCGTGGCCGGCGGGGCCGTCACCTTCGGGATCGCCGCGCTGAACGGCACTCCCGCCTCCTCGCGGCAGGACGAGCGGTACCCGTTGTAGCCGTTGTAGTTGCCCTGGTCGTCGGTGACGCCCTGCTCGATCTTCGGCCGCGGGAACCGGTTGTCCTCACCGATCTTCTCCTTGGTCCCGCTCGAGCGCTCGCAGCCGTAGCGGGTCAGCGTGATCGGCCGGCCCTCTTCGTCGTAGAGGTAGACCTCCGTCAGCGGCTTGCCCTCGGCGTCGAACGCGTAGACGTTCTCGATCTCCCGGTTGCCGTAGCTCAGCTGGTCGTTGCCGTACCGGTCGGACGGAGACTGGTAGTACGACGGCGAGCTCGAGTAGGAGTTCCGGTTCGAGATCAGGTCGACCGCGGCGCCGAACCCGCCCAGGATGCCGCCGATGACGAACGCCGAGATCGGCACGGCCACCCACAGCAGCCGCCGGTCGCGCCCCACCCGCGGGCCCGCCCAGACGGCCGCGCCGCCCGCGACGAACAGGAACGGCAGCAGCAGCACGGCGCCGCGCGAGCGCAGCATGAGCAGCAGCCCGAAGGCGACCAGCACGACGGCGCAGACGATCCACCACGCCGGTTTGAGGGAAGCGAGGTAGTTCAGCGCTTTCCCGGAGTCTTCCTGCTGACGCCCCTTGTTCAGCGTCTGCCGCAGCCAGCCGACCTCGGGCAGCGCCAGGACCGGCTCGATCCCGCCCTTCAGCAGCAGGAAGAGGCTGATGAGGAACACCGGCAGGAACAGGAGCGCGCCCAGCAGCCCGTCGGGATTGACCTGGACGGCGGCGGCGAACGCGAACAGCGCGAGCGCCAGCGCGCAGAGCACCAAGCCCCAGAAGGCGATCCGCGGCTTCGCGAGGCTCGGGTTCTTGGTCGTGGCGAGGACCTGCGTCGCCCCTTCGGAAGGCGGCGGGTACCCGCCGGACGCGCGCAGCTCGGCGGCGTAGCTCTCGGGCGTGCCGAGCCGTTCGATCAGGGCCTCGACGCGGGCGCCCTCCCCCAGCTCGGCCTCCAGCTCCGCCAGGTGCGGGCGGACGTCTTCGAGGATCTCTTCGATCTCGCTCGCGGGCAGGTCGGCGAGCGCGGTGCGGACCCGCGCCAGATACACCCGCACGGCGGTCGGCTTGTCGCTCATGCTGCCTCTCCCAAAAGCCCGTTCATCGTCGACGCGAAGCTCTGCCAGGTCTTGCCCGACTCCGCCAGGCGGAGCCGGCCCGGCTCGTTCAAGCTGTAGTACTTGCGGTGCGGGCCCTCTTCGCTGGGCACCACGTACGAGGTGAGCAGGCCGGCCTTGTAGAGCCTGCGCAACGTCCCGTACACCGACGCGTCCCCCACCTCGTTCAGGCCCGCGCTCCTGAGTCTTCGCAGGACGTCGTACCCGTAGCCGTCTTCCTCGCGGAGCACCGCGAGCACGGCCAGATCGAGCACCCCTTTGAGCAGCTGACTGATCTCCACTGCACCCTCCAGTCTTACGCTTGGAAAGGTACCACGCATTGCACAGTAGTGCGCACGGCGGAGGGCTATCCGGGCGCGCCGGGCCATGCTGGTCGCAGAATCTCATTAGGGGTGACAGATGGATTTGGTGAAGACGGACTTCGAGGTGCTGGACGAGCGCTTCGCCCGCGTCAACGGCGACGAGTGGATGCAGCGCCTGCACACCGGCTGCCGCTGGACCGAAGGGCCGGCGTACTTCCCGGCCGGGCGCTACCTGGTGTTCAGCGACATCCCGAACGACCGCACGCTGCGCTGGGACGAGACGACGGGCCAGGTCGGTGTGTTCCGGCAGCCGTCGCACTACTCGAACGGGCACACTGTCGACCGCCACGGACGGCTGATCAGCTGCGAGCAGGGCCGCCGCCGGGTGACGCGCACCGAGCACGACGGGACGATCACCGTGCTGGCGTCCGAGTTCGAGGGAAAGCGCTTCAACAGCCCGAACGACGTCGTCGAGCACTCGGACGGGTCAATCTGGTTCACCGACCCGAGTTACGGCATCGACAGCGACTACGAGGGATTTCGGGCGGAGAGCGAGATCGGGGCTTGTCACGTATACCGCGTGGCACCTTCGGGTGAAGTACGGATCGTCGCGGACGACTTCTCCCGGCCGAACGGGCTGGCGTTCTCGGCCGACGAGTCGCTGCTGTACATAGCGGACACCCGGCAGAAACCCAGCCACATCCGGGTGTTCGAGGTGGGCCGGGAGGGCGCGCTGACCGGCGGATCGATCTTCGCGACGTGCGACAACGGCGCGTTCGACGGAGTCCGCGTGGACAGCGAAGGCCAGATCTGGGCAGCGGCGCACGACGGCCTGCACTGCTTCGCGGCCGACGGGACCCGGATCGGCAAGCTGCGGATGCCGGAGATCTGTTCGAACTTCACGTTCGGAGGCGCGAGGGGGAACGAGCTGTTCATCACGGCTTCGAGTTCGCTGTACACGCTGAGGGTGACGGTCAACGGGGCTCGCTACCCACGCTGAGCGGGACCTCGCCGACCGGTTCTCCCCGGTCGGCTCTTCCCGGCCGGCTCCGCCCGCTCGACTCCGCCCGGCCGGCTCCGCCCGCTCGACCACCGCCGCGCGCGGCCCATGCCCTGCTCGCGAACCCGTGCCAGCGCCCCAATGTGGCATTGGGTGCGTGGGACGCACCCAATGCGGCGTTCGGTGCGTCCCACGCACCCAACGCCGCATTGGGGCGCTCAGCGGAGCGCGCCCTCCTTGACCCGTTCCACCACCGCGCCGCGCTGCCAGGCGCGGCTCACCCGGACCAGCCATGCCGCTTCCGCCACCACGTCGGCGTCCGCCTCCGCCTCCGCGAGGTGGCCGGGCTCGGCCCGTCCCGGATCGAAGCGTCTTCCCTCGCGACCCGCTTCGATCGCCGCGGCCAGGGTCACCGCCTCCACCGTCGGGGCCAGCTCCGCTTCCGGGACTCCCGCCCGGCGGGCCGCCGTCTCCGCTCGGGCCGGGAGGTCCGGGTCGAAGTGGGCTCGGAGCGCCAGGTGACCGTCGCGGATCTCGATCACCCTGCGGTACAGCGCGAACTCGGCGCCTCCCGTCAGCTCGCGGCCCGGGTCCAGCGCGATGCCCGGCACCGCCGCGCGCAACGCCGTCCACAGTGGCTCGATGCGGCGGTACGCCCGGTACGCCCGCACCCGACCGATCACCGACGACACCGCCGGCGACCACGCGCTGAGCGTCGCGCCGGCCGTCACGAAACCGATCGTCGCCGCGGCGAGCACCGACGACGGCAGGTCTTCGCGGGCACCGATCCGGGCGGTCTCGGCGAGCCGGCGGACGTCGTCGATGTCCCAGAACGTCCACGCGAACGCCGCGCCCACACCGACCACCAGCAGCCACAGCCCGGTGCGCAGCGGACCCGGCTCCGCGTGCCACGCGCTGCGCGCGAACACCGCGATCAGGAGGCCGAGGCTGATCAGGCTGTAGACCAGGAAGATGAGCTTGTCGGCCACGGCGAAGGGCAGGCCGGCGTCCGGAAAGACCGTGTCGTCGCCGACGCGCCGCGGTTCCGACAGCGTGAAGCACGCCGCGAGCAGCACCATCGTCGCGACGGTGAACAGCGCGTGCGGGGCGAGCCGAGCGCCTTCGCCGCGCCACACCGACTGCGTGAACGCCACGGCGAAGCCGATCGCGCCGAGCTTCAGCTCGTCGCCGGCCAGGCTGAGGACCCACTCGGCCACCGGTCCCGGGCCGGCGAGGGCCGCCATCGCGGGGGTCAGCACGCCGATGCCGGTGGCGATGCAGATCCCGAAGCCGGCGAGGAACCACATGGTGCGCACCGGCTGGCTGCGGCGCGCCTCGACGAGCTTGTACCCGAACCCGGCGAACCCGACCAGGCACAGGTGGTAGGCCAGGGTCTCGATCACGGCGTCCGGCGGCGGTCCCGGCCGCCGAAGAGGGAGTCGAAGCGCCGCACGCCGTCCGGGACGTCGGGCGCGAGCTCGCGCGGCTCCCCGGGCCGGACGACGCGCTGGGCGAGCAGGCTCGCGACGAGCTCGGCTTCGCGCTCTTCAACCTCGGTGTAGGTGGTGCGGCCGAGCACGCGCCGGACCAGCTCGGGCGAGAGGCTGGGCATGAGCTGCCGCCCGGCGGCGGCGTCGAGCGCGACACCGTCCGCGCCGCCGGCCGGGCCGGTGTGGCCGCAGAGCAGGTGGCCGACCTCGTGGAGCAGGATGTGCTGCCGGTGCAGAGCGGTGGTGGTGGTCGGGTAGAGGATGTAGTCGGCGCGGTCGGTGCTCATGAGCAGCCCGCAGGAGCGCCTTCGGGAGCGTTGACGGGCATGAGCTCGATGGGGCGCCCCCGCTCGGTGGCCAGGCTCGCGACGAAGGCTTCGGCATCGAAGGGCTCGGGAAGGGTGACGGCATCGGCGACTTCCCGGGCCCGCTTCCACAGCACGCGCCCCGCCCGCCGGCGCCGAGATGTACGCGCCACGTCAGCCCTCCCTCACGCCGCGACCCCACGGCTCCGGCCGGTTCAACGCGACGACGGCGGCGGGGATACGCGAGGGAAGCAAGATCGGCCGCGCGAATTCCGGGCGGGCCATGGTGATGGGGGCGAACGGCCGGCGGCCGGCAGGAGCGCTCGGCCGGCGGGGCGACGGAACGCCTGGCACCGCGGGCAGTGCGGTACCCGGTCGGCAGCCGAGGGCAACGCCCGATCGGCAGCTCGATGCGGTGCCAGGCCGGCGCTTCAAGGCAACACCCGACCGGCCGCGGCGATCAACAACCGCCCAGCAACCCGGCGCGACACCAGGCCAGCGATTCACGGCAACACCCGACCGGTCACGGTGACCAACGCCCGGTCGGCAGCTCGGGCCGGTGCCAGGCCGGCGATTCGAGGCAGGATCCGGCCGGTCCCGGCGATCAACAACCGACCAGCAACCCGGCGCGGCGCCAAGCCGGCGATTCGAGGCAGGATCCGACCGGTCCCGGCGATCAACACCCGGCCAGCAACCCGGCGCGGCGCCAAGCCGGCGATTCGAGGCGACACCCGGCCGACAGCCGAGGGCGTCGCCCGGTCGGCAGCTCGGGCCGGTGCCCCGCCCGTCGTCCGGAGCGGAAGTCGGCTCGCGTGCCGCATTCGCTGGTGGCGTCACCTCAGCCCTCTCTCTTCGGTCCGCTGCGACCGGCCTCCCTTCGGGCGATCGCGTCGACCATGTCGCTGATCGTGTCCAGCCCGTCGGCCGACAACGTCACCGCTCGCAGTGCCAGGTCCCGGACCCCCGCGTCGCGCAGGGCTCCCAGCAAAGCCAGCTCCTCCGCGATCTTCGTGCTCTGCTCGTCGTCGAAGAAGTATGCCGGGGGCACTCCGAAGAACTGGGCCAGTGCTTCGAGGTGGCGCTTCGTCGGGTTGTCGCGGCGGCCCGTGCGCAGCTGCCACAGGTACGTCGTCGAGAAGCTCTCGCCTGTTGCCTCGCGGCAGGCCTTCGCGACCTCTTCGTTGCTGTACGGCTCCCGATCGGGCCTGCGGACCACGTGGAACAGCCGGTCGATCTTGTCGGCCAGTGTCGACTTGCCGGGCTCCTTGACCACGATGCACTCCCTCAGCTACCAGGCACATTCATCCTAGCTGAAAGCTGAACACCATTTATCAACGCGAGTTCGCCCTCGGCCGCGGCTGGCAGCGGGGACAGGAGAACGACGACCGGTTCATGAACGGCTCCCGCCGGATCGCCGTGCCACACCGGTGGCACGGCAGCCCCTCCCGGCCGTACGCGTCCAGCGACCGGTCGAAGTACCCCGACTGCCCGTTGATGTTCACGTACAGCGCATCGAACGAAGTGCCGCCCGCGCCCAGCGCCGCGTTCATCACGTCCGACGCCGCCGACAACAGCTCGCGACCCTTCGCCGGCGTCAGTTTCTCCGTCGGGCGGGACCCGTGCAGGCGCGCGCGCCACAGCGCTTCGTCCGCGTAGATGTTGCCGATGCCCGACACCAGCGTCTGGTCCAGCAGCGCCCGCTTGACCTCGGTGCGCCGCGACCGCAGCGCGCGCACCGCCGCGTCGAGGTCGAACGCCGGGTCCATCGGGTCGCGGGCGATGTGCGCGATCGTGTCCGGGAGCAGCACCTCGTTGAGGTCGTCGAGCGCCAGGCCGCCGAACGTCCGCTGGTCGACGAAGCGCAGCTCCGGCCCGTCGTCGTCGAAGCGCAGCCGTACCCGGAGGTGCTTCTCGTCCGGCGCGCCCTCGGGCTGGACGAGCATCTGCCCGCTCATCCCGAGGTGAGCCAGCAGCGCCTCCTTGTCGGACAGCTCCAGCCACAGGTACTTGCCACGGCGCCGCGCCGCCTCGACGCGGGTGCCGGCCAGCCGCTTCTCGAAGTCCTGCGCGCCGAGCGCGTGCCGGCGGATGGCGCGCGGGTGCAGGACCTCCGCCTCGCGGATGGTCCGGCCCGCGACGTGCGTCTGGAGGCCCAGGCGGACGACTTCGACCTCGGGGAGTTCGGGCATGCGTTCATTGTGCCCGGCGGGTACGACACTTTCTGAAAAGGCACCTAGGGTGCGGCCGGTCCGACGTCGGCTTTCGTCAGCGGAACCCGCGTCGCTCCCGAAGCGAAGTACTCGTCCGCGCCGACGTCGAAGGCACCCGCCCGGGCCTGCAGGTCGAAGTCCTTCGCGGCGAACGGGTACGACCCCGCGCCCGCGTCGATCGCCGGGCTCCCCGGCGACAGCCGGTACAACCCGGCAGCGTCCTTGACCAGCTTCGGGTCCACCGGCCGAGAAGGGATCCCCGCCGAGCCGCCGAAGGTGATGTTGCCTTCGTACTTCACCGTCGACCCGCTGGGCAGCGTCACCAACGTGCCGGACGTCCCCCGCACGATGTTGTCCGCGACCACGCAGTCCTTCGGCTTGAAGTCGCCGCCGTCGCCGTCGATGACGCTCTTCGAACCCAGCACCGTGTTGTAGGCGACCGTCACCCGATCGGGTCGATCATGGAGCTTGCTCGACGGCCCGCTGTCGGCTTCGTCGCCGGAGCCGAACACGATCGCGCGGTCACCGGAGTTCGCGACGTGATTGTCGACGATCTTGTGGTCGTTGCCGTGGAACCGGATGCCCGACCCGAACAGCAGGTTGCCCTCGACGACGCTGCGGTTGCCGTGGCGCAGCACGATGTACCCCTTGCTGTCCCGGATCGTGTTGTACCGGACCACGTTGTCGGACGACTTGACCGAGATCGCCTCGCTGTCGCCGTCGGCCTTCTCGAAGAGGTTGTTCTCGATCAGCGCGTTCGCGGAGTAGGACTGGCGATCGCTCAGCCCGAGCCGGATCGACTCGCCGCCGTTGGACCCCGCGAACTGGTGGTTGAAGAAGTAGTTGTGGTGCACGTGGACGCGCTTCGCCATGGCCCCGGACGGCCCGAGGATCTGCAGGAACACGCCCTGGCTGGTGCGGTTCTGGAAGACGTTGCGGTCGACGACGGTGTCGTCGCCGCTGACCGTCACCCAGTTCCCGTCGCCGGTGAGCTGGAAGTCGTTGCGCGTCAAGCGGTTGTGCGACGCGCCGGCGGGGACGCTCAGGGACGCGCCGCCCCGGAACTTGAAGCCCCGCAGGACCACGTTCGAGACGCCGCTCGCGAAGGCGAACGTCTTCGAGCCGGTGATCGTGGCCTTGCCGGTGTGTTCGGCGGCGACGGTCACGGGCGCGGAAGTGGTGCCGGACCGCTTGATCGAGAGCGTCGAGCCCGCCGAGTACGAGCCGTCGGCCAAGACGATCGTGTCGCCGGGGTTCGCCTTGTCGAGCGCGGACTGCAGCGCCGGCAGCGAGGTGACGCGGACCTGCGCCGCCGACGCGGACGGGCCGGGCACGACGACGAGCGCCGCCACGATCAGGGGAACGAAGAACAGACGCATCCGCCGGAACCTCTCAGTGAGTACGAGCGCGGCGGATGATCATCACGCTACTGAGCGGCAGGCGGAAACGTCAACGGAGGTTCCCGGTGATCAGGACTCCGTGTCGTCCTTCTTCTCGGCTTCGAGCTCGGCCGACAGCGAGCGCCAGGCCGTCTCGGCGGCCTTCTGCTCCGCTTCCTTCTTCGTCGACCCGGTGCCGTTGCCCAGCGGGCGGCCGGCGACGAGGACGGTGGCCGTGAACTCCTTGCGGTGGTCCGGCCCGGTGTCCTCGACCTTGTACTCGGGCACGCCGAGGCCGGCCGACGCGGTCAGCTCCTGCAGGCTCGTCTTCCAGTCCAGCCCGGCGCCGCGCAGCGGAGCCTCGGCGAGCAGGCCGTCGAAGAGGTGGTGCACGAGCTTGCGCGCGATCTCGATGCCGTGCTCGAGGTAGACGGCACCGATGACCGCTTCCAGGCCGTCGGCGAGGATGCTCGCCTTGTCCCGGCCGCCGGTGAGCTCTTCGCCCTTGCCCAGCAGCAGGTGCGCCCCGAGCCCGCCCTCGCCGAGCCCGCGCGCGACCCGCGCCAGTGCGTGCATGTTGACGACGCTGGCGCGAAGCTTCGCGAGCTGACCCTCGGGCAGGTCGGGATGCGTGTTGTACAGGTGATCGGTGACGACCAGGCCGAGCACGGCGTCACCGAGGAACTCCAGCCGCTCGTTCGGCGGCAGGCCCCCGTTTTCGTACGCGTACGAACGGTGGGTCAGCGACAGCCGCAGCCGCTCGGGGTCGAGTGTGACCCCGAGCGCTTCGAGCAACGGCGCCGGATCGGCGGGTGGTCCCCCGGGCGTCTTGCCCCCCATGTCGGCTACCCGATCAGGCGGGCTCGACGACCTGGCGACCGTTGTGCTGGCCGCACGACGGGCACGCGATGTGCTGGAGCTTCGGCTGCTTGCAGGCGCGGTTGGAGCAGGGCACCAGCTGCACCGGAGCCGCCTTCCACTGGCTGCGGCGGGAGCGCGTGTTGGATCGCGACATCTTCCGCTTCGGGACGGCCACGAGTAGATCTCCTTATGACGGTCTGCTCGCGGTGCGAGCGAACTTCCTCCGCAACGAGCTGGGTCGCTCGTCAGGCTTGCTCAGCGGGACCCGGCGCAGGCTTCTCGCCCGCATTCTCGTCGAAGCGCTCGACCAGTGCGGCCCACCGAGGATCTATCTTCTCATGCCCGTGTCCGGGCTCGAGATCGGCCCACTTGACGCCGCACTCGATGCAGAGCCCGGCGCAGTCTTCGGTGCACAGCGGCGCCAGCGGCAGCGCGAGCACGATGGCGTCGCGCACGATGGGCTCGAGGTCGATGCGGTCGTCGATCAGCCGGGGGATCTCGTCCTCGTCGGTGGTCTCCTCGGTGGCCGAGCCCGGGTAGGCGAACAGCTCCTGGACCTCGACCTCGATCTCCTCGGTCAGCGGGTCGAGGCAGCGCGCGCAAGTGCCCTTCGCGGTCGCCGTGGCGGTGCCGCTGACCAGGACGCCCTCCACGACGGACTCGAGCAGCAGGTCGAGCTTGAGCTCGGAGCCGGCGTCGATGGTGATGACATCGGGGACGCCGAGCGGCGTCTCCACCGGCACGCTGCGCGTGATCGCGCGGCTGAGGCCGGCGTGACGGCCGAGCTCACGGGTGTCGATCACCCAGGGGCTGCGGTCGTCGAGCTGGGGGGTCTTGTTCTCGGACATCCAGACCAGGGTACGCACCGGTCGCCACGCCTTTTGCGCTGGCACCCGCGCAGGTCGGGCGGGACGCGGGAGCGGTGTGCTGCGGGGGCTCGGGTGTGCGGCGGCGGTCCGGCGCGGCGAGGCGCCGTGAACGGGCCGACGTTCGGTGGAGCGCACGGCGAGCCTGGCGCGGCGAGGTGCCGTGAATGACTCATTCACCTCGCCGGACGACATGAATGGGTCATTCACGGCATCGGAGTAGCCATCTGGAGGGCGCGACCCCTTTGAGCTGGCCATTCGCGGCCGCCCGCACCACCGGCCACCCTCCCCGCCCTCCCCTCGCGGGTTCCGGCAAAGTCGCCCGGCCCGGCGGGGGTCGACGGGTGTGATGTCCCGGGCAAACGTCTTGAATCCGGCTGCGGTGGTCGAGGCGGCCACCTGCCCAGGCGGCGGCGACACCGACCCGGGCTTCGCCGGGTTCGGTGTCGCGAAAACTCGCCCCCGGCGGTCAGGACAGCGGGGTCGAGATCCTCGTCACACCTGGTAGTCGTACAGCGTCGGGCGCCCGCCTGAGCTCGGCAGGTTCGCCGGGGAACGCAGGTGGTTGCGGCCCGAATCGACCGTCCGCAGCGTCGTCGCCAGCAGCTCCGAGAACTCCGCCAGCTTGCCGTCCACGTACGCGTCGCAGTCCGCGCGCTGGCGGTCGGCTTCGGCGTGGGCTTCGTCGACGATGCGAGCCGACTCCGCGTGCGCCGCCTGGACCACCTCGGTCTGCGCCACCAAGCGGCCCTGCTCAGCGCGGCCGTCCTCGATCGCTCGGTCGTAGGCGTCGCGGCCGGCCTGGATCATGCGCTCGGACTCGGCGCGGGACCGGTCGGTGAGGTTCTGGTACTCCGCCTGGCCCGCCGCGACCGTGCGGTCGGCCTGGTCGTGCGCGTCGGCGAGCATCTGCTCGGCGCGGGCGCGCGCGTCGGCCAGGATGCGCTCGGCCTCGTCCGTCGCGTCGGCGATCGCGCGCTCGGCTTCGGCGTTCGCGCCGGCGACCGTCTCCCCCGCCTCCTTGCGGGCGGCGTGGATCAGGTCGTCGCGCTTGTCCAGCACGTCCTGCGCGTCGTCGACCTCCGCCGGCAGTGCGTCGCGGACGTCGTCGAGGAGCTCGAGGACGTCGCCGCGGGGCACCACGCAGCTGGACGTCATCGGGACGCCGCGCGCCTCCTCGACGATGGTGACGAGCTCGTCGAGCGCCTCGAAAACCCGGTACACGGCAACTCCAATCCCCTGTCGCTGGGACCAGTCTGCCCGTTCTCCCCGCGGAACCGGTGAACGCCACCGGCGCCGGGCGTGTCCCCCGGGACCACGCCCGGCGCCGGCGTCCCTAGGGCACCACGAAGGCCGGATCGGTGATCACCTTCGTGAGCTGCTCGTCGGTCAGGGGGTAGCCGAGGCCGCCGGTCACGATCACCGTCGAGCCGTCGGGGCGGTACAGGAACCCGGTGACACCGTCGCGCACGGGAGCGCCGTTTCCGTCCCGGTAGACGAGTTCGGACAGCACCAGGACGCCGCCGCCGGGCTGCGGGAGCCGGACGCAGCGCGACTCCGAGCCCGGCGCGGTGCAGAGCCGGCCGGCCGGGACGACCTCGTGCGCGGCTCCCGTCCCGCGCACGGTCAGCTGGAAGTTGCCGGGCCGCCCGCTCGCGTCGACGAATTCGGCCGTCACGCTCATCCGGTCCGGTCCGATGCTGTCGGCCGGCGAGCGGCCCAAGGTCAGGTCGTGGACGCCCGGCAGCGCCCGCGTGACCGCATCGGCGAGTGCCAGACGGAGCCGGGACTGCTCGGCGAGCGACGGCGGCACGGGGCCGTGGGCCGGGGACACGGGAGCGGGCCCCGGGCCGATGACGAACGCGGCCGCGACGGCAGCGCACGCGACGACCGTGACCGCGATCCCGGCGGCACGCGTACGCGACCGCGCACTCGCCCGGTCGGCGACCGCGTCCGGGTCGAAACCGAGGGGTGGCTCGTCAAGGTCGACGTCCCGCAGGCGGGCCTGGAGGTCGGTCACCACGTGCTCCTTTCCGTGCTGTGTTCGAGGACGCCGCGGAGGGTCTCGAGCCCGCGCGCGGCCTGGCTCCGGACCGTTCCTTCCGAGCAGCGCAGCACTTCCGCGACGTCCGCGGCCGGGAGGTCGGCGCAGTAGCGGAGCACCACGGCGGCGCGCTGCTTCGGCGGGACTTCGGCGAGGGCGCGCAGGAGCGGCGCGGAGATGCCGGTTTCGGGCGCGGAAGAGGGCTGCTCGGGCACGACGCCGTCACGGCGTTCGCGGTGCCGCCACGGCCGTCGCCGCTCATCGAGCCAGCAGCGCAGGAGGACCTGCCGGGCGTAGTTGTCGACCGGCCCGCGGCGGGTGATCTTCGGCCAGACCCGGTACAGCTTGACCAGGGCGTTCTGGACCAGGTCCTCGGCCAGGTGCCAGTCGCCGCAGAGCAGGTACGCCGTGCGTCTCAGTGCCAGTGCCCGGGCCCGGGCGAACTCCCGGAAGTCCGCGTCGTCCTCAGCGCGCATCGCGCCTCCCTCGTCCTGGTTCCGGTGTACCTCACGGACGGGGAGGCGCGGCGCGTTGCACGCGGGTCAGGAATTCAGGTCGATCCGCTTGAAGGTGACGTAGTGGTCGGGCGTGTAGGCCAGCTCGCCCGCCTTGCCGGAGATCACGCGGTCGTTAGTGCCGACGCTGAAGAGCTTGTAGTAGCCGGACGCGCAGGCCGGGAGCACGCCTTCGCGGTTCTCGTAGGTCGTGCTGCTGGAGGCTCCGCCGCGGACGTTGTCGACCACCGTGCGGGCCGCCGCGGAAAGCTGGGAGTAGCCGATCTTCGTGAGGCCGGACAGGTCGCCGCAGGCGTGCGTCGTGCCGCCGCCGCTGATGTCGATGACCTTGAAGGTGGCGTAGTGGTCGCCGGTGTAGAAGTACTCGCCGCCGGAGCCGGTCACGATGCGGCGCGTGCCGCGGTTGCTCGAGCCGGGCGTCGGCACCGTGTACTCGTGGTAGTAGCCCGACGCGCAGGACGGGAGGATGCCTTCCCGGTTGTCGAAGACGACGCCGTCGTTCTGCGGGTACGGGAACGGGCCGCCCTTCTGGATCAGGTTGTACGTCGTCGTCGCCTCGGCGGGCAGGGCCGGGAGCGTCGTGTGGGAGAACCCGGAGAGGTTCCCGCACGCGTTCTGGGCGGCGACGGCCGGTGAAGCCGGTGAAGCTGTCACCGCTTCGGCGGCGGTGACCCCCATGGACAGCGTGGCCAGGAGCGCGAACAGGACCGCGACCAGGCGTGATCGGTAGTTGGTCATTTTCGGACCGTAACCCGATCGGATGGTCGTCAGAAGACGCGGAGGTGAACTCCGGCCGTGCGCGGCGGAAGTCCCGACGAACGTAGGGGGCCGAACGACGGGAACCGGACGTCCCGGGTTGCGCGCGGTCCTGTTTGGAGGGTCGTCAGCGCCCGAGCTTCGGGAACTTCTCCGAGAGGCGCTCGTAGACCACCGGCGGCACCAGGTGCTCGATGTCGCCGCCGAGCGCCGCGACCTCCTTGACCAGCGAGCTGGACACGAACCCGTACGCCGGGTTGTTCGCCATCAGCAGCGTCTCGACGCCGGTCAGCTCGCGGTTCATCTGCGCCATCTGCAGCTCGTAGTCGAAGTCGCTGACCGAGCGCAGGCCCTTGGCGACCGCCGCGATGTCGTGCTCGCGGCAGTAGTCGACCAGCAGGCCCTCCCACGAGTCGACCCGGATGTTCGGCAGCTTCGAGGTGATCTCGCGCAGCATCTCCAGGCGCTCCTCGATCTCGAAGAGGCCCTTCTTGCTCTTGTTCACCCCCACCGCGACGACGACCTCGTCGAACAGCCCGCTCGCCCGCTCGATGATGTCGAGGTGCCCGTTGGTGGCCGGATCGTAGGAACCGGGACAGACCGCACGCCGCATGGCGCGGACGCTACCGTGCCGCAGGTCGCCGCGCCCGCTCTGCCGCACGTGGCTCACGCCACAGCCGAGTACTCCGCCCACCAGACCGCCGTGTCGCCGTACTTCTTCGCGCGCGAAGGCTCGAAGCCCTCCGGCCAGGCCGGCTCGCCGTCGCGGGCCGCGCGTTCGACCACGACCAGCGCGCTCTCCCCCAGCCAGCCGCCCGCCGCCAGTGAAGCCAGCACCTTGCCGAGCGCGGCCGCGTCCACGGCGTACGGCGGGTCGGCCAGGACCAGGTCGTACGGCCGGGGCGCGGGCGCCGCGACCACCGTCTCGACCTGCCCGGCGCGGACCGTGCCGCCCAGGCCCAGCGCCGCGACGTTGCCGCGCAGGACGTCGACCGCGCGCCGGTCGGACTCCACGAACAGCGCGTCGGCCGCGCCGCGGGAAAGCGCCTCGAGGCCCAGGGCGCCGGAGCCGGCGTAGAGGTCGAGGACGTGCGCGCCGTCCAGCTCGCCCGCCGTCTCCAGGGCGTTGAACAGGGCCTCCCGCACGCGTTCCGACGTCGGCCGGGTGCCCTTCGGCGGCACTTTCAGCCGCCGCCCGCCCGCCGTCCCGGCCACGATCCTGGTCACCCCCCGATTGTGGAGGGCGGACACGGCACGCGGATGACCGGGACACGGGTGTACCCGCCGGACCCACCGCGTAGAGTCGTTCTTCGCCCTCGGAGGCGATCCAGAGCTGTCAAGGAGCCATGCGTGTCGGAACCTCGGGTCAGACGGGCCGAGATCGCCATCGAACAAGCCCACGTCGATCGCGTGTACACCCGTCTGGACGAATTGCGTGTCCAAGCGGAGGCGATGCGCACCAAGGGCTACGAGATCGGCCAGGGCGCGCAGCGCGAGGCGATCTTCGAGCAGGCGTCGATGCTGTTCGAGCGGGACATGATGGTCTACCACGCGAACCAGACGCTCCAGACGCTCGACGCCGAGTACGAGGGGCTCGTGTTCGGCCGGCTCGACGACCGTGACGGGGAACGCACCTACGTCGGCCGGCTCGGCATCCGCGACGCGGAGTTCGACAACCTCGTGACGGACTGGCGCGCGCCCGCCGCGGCCGCGTTCTACCAGGCCACGGCCGAGGAACCGATGGACGTCGTGCGGCGGCGCGTGATCCGCTGCTCCGGCCAGAACGTCCTGGACGTCGACGACGACGTGCTGATCGCCGACGCCGTGCCCGAGGACATGCAGATCGTCGGCGAAGGCGCGCTGATGGCCGCGCTGGGGCGCTCGCGCGGCGAGAAGATGCGCGACATCGTCGCGACCATCCAGAAGGAGCAGGACGAGGTCATCCGGGCGCCGTGGCGCGGCGTCACCGAGATCACCGGCGGCCCGGGCACCGGCAAGACCGCGGTCGCGCTGCACCGCGCGGCCTACCTGCTCTACCGCTACCGCCGTCAGCTCGGCGGCGCCGGGGTGCTCGTGATCGGGCCGTCCGGGGTGTTCACCAGCTACATCTCGCGCGTCCTCCCCTCGATGGGGGAGACGAACGTCGAGCTGCGCGCGCTCGGCGAGGTCCTCGACGGCCTGGAGGCGACGCGGCAGGACGCGGCGCCGCTCGCCGCGATCAAGGGGTCGCTGCGGATGCGGAAGATCCTGCTGCGGGCGCTGCGGGACACCCCGCCGGAGGCGCCCGAAGAGATGCGGATCGTCTACCGTGGCGAGGTCCTCCGGCTGAACGCGCGGGAACTCGAGAAGGTGCGCCGCAAGGCCCACACGCAGGGCGCGCCGCCGAACCGGTCGCGGATCCGGGCGGCCGAGCTGCTGCTCGACGCGCTGGCGGCGAAGGCCGAGGAGTACGCGAAGGCCGACGGCAAGCCGTTCGAGCGGGCGGACCTGATCACCGACCTGGGCGAGCGGATCGACTTCCACCGGTTCCTGGTCGTCTGGTGGCCGGTGCTGTACCCGGCGCAGGTCCTGAAGTGGCTGGGCGAGGAGAAGCGGCTGGCGTCGGTGTCGAAGGGCGTCCTGAACCGGCAGGAGATCTCGCTGCTGGCGGCGGACCTCGCGGACCGGTCACGGGGCTGGTCGATCGCCGACGTCGCGCTGCTCGACGAGCTGCGCGTGCTGATCGGGCCGCCGCCGAAGCGCAAGCGGCGTCAGATGATCGAGGTGGAGCCGCAGCGGTCCGGCGGCGCCCCGACCCGGCCCGAGCACTACGACGAGTACTCGCACGTGGTCGTCGACGAGTCGCAGGACCTCTCGCCGATGCAGTGGCGGATGGTCGGCCGGCGCGGGAAGTACGCGAGCTGGACGGTCGTCGGCGACCCGGTGCAGAGCTCGTGGCCGGATCCGGCGGAGGCGGCCCAGGCGCGCGACCAGGCGTTCGGGGTGAAGACGGCCCGGCGGCGGTTCACGCTGCGGACGAACTACCGGAACTCGGCGGAGATCTTCGACCTGGCGGCGAAGGTGGTGGCCGGGCACGCGGAGTCGGGCGAGCTGCCGGTGGCCGTGCGCAAGACGGGCGTGGAGCCGGAGGTCCGCCCGGTCGAGGCGGCGGGTCTGGCGTCCGCGACGCAGGCGGCGGTGAAGGAGCTGCTGGGCGCGGTCGAGGGCACGGTCGGCGTCATCACGGCGATGGACCGGGTGCCGGAGGTCGCGGGCTGGGTGTCGGGCCAGGCGGACGAACGGCTCAAGGTCGTCGGCAGCCTGGATTCGAAGGGCCTGGAGTACGACGCGGTGGTGCTCGTGGAGCCGAACGACCTGATCACCGAGTCGACGACGGGGCGTCGGGTGCTGTACGTGGCGCTGACCCGGGCGACGCAGCAGCTCATCGTGCTGGCCTCGAACCCGGACTGGATCCCGGCGGCCTGACCCGGAGGGTCGGCTCGCGTACCTGAAGGGTCGGCTCGCGTACCCAGGCGGTCGGTTCGCGTGCCTGGCGGGTCGGTTACTCGTGGTGGGCCAGGACCTGCTTGAGCAGGCGGGCCAGCGTCCGCCGGTCCTCCTCCGGGAGCGGGGCGAGCAGGTCGGCTTGGACCCGGTCGAGGACCTCGTCCATGCGCCGCAGCTGACGCAGGCCGGCTTCGGTGAGCGTCACGCGGTTGCGGCGCCCGTGGTCCGGGTCCGGTGTGCGATCGACCTGGCCCAGCTCCGCCAGCTGCCCCACCGCCGCCACGACGTCGCTGCGGTCGACGCGGCACCGGCGGCCCAGCTCGGCCTGGCTCGCCGGCCCGAACTCGTGCAGCGCGGCCAGGATCCGGTAGTGGTACCCGCGCGCTCCCGCGGCGGCGAAACCGTCGGACACCAGCCGGCGGACGTGCACGGCCAGCTGCGTGATCAGCCAGCTCGGCTTCGCCGTCAGGCGCCCTGGAATCTCGTCCATGCCGGGCCACTCTAATCGTGTTGGTGTGACCAACACTCTGCCGGTAGTGTTGGTCCCACCAACACAAGGAGCCCGGATGTCCGCCGAAGACCGCCTCGAGATCGCCGACCTCTTCGCCCGCCTGGCGAACCTGCTGGACGAATGCCGCCACGACGACGCCGGCGAGGTCTACAGCCCCGACGCCGTGGTGCACTCGCCGCGCGCGGACCTGCGCGGCCTCGACGAGGTGATCGCCTTCCTCAAGAGCAGCGAGGTCGAGGGGATCCGCACCCAGCACGTGCACGGGGACGTACTGGTGGAGGTCGACGGCGACCACGCGAAGGCCCGGGCCGGCCAGCTCGTGCACTTCTGGCGCGACGGCGAACCGCCGCACCGCAGCAGCGGCCTGCGCGTGTCCTGCACCGCGACGCGCACCCCGGCGGGCTGGCGGTTCGGCGAAATGGCCGCGACGCTCGCCTGGACCCGGGAGCAGTGACGCTGAAGGGCTCCTTCGAGGGGCGGGAGGCAGGTTCCCGTGCCCTTGAAGGAGCCCTTCAGACCCCCGGTGAGTGAAACGTCTCCAGGACGGAACCCGTCCGAGGGCATGTCTACTGGACAAGAGTTGTTCGGTGTCCGCGCACCGGCACCGAACAACAACATCGAACAACCGGTCAGGGGCAGGGCGGGACGTAGTCGATGCCCGGCAACCCGGCCGACCACTCCGCCTCCGTGATCCGGGGCGCCGCGACCGCGCAGATCTTCGCCGCCGTCCGGGCGGGGTCGGTCTCGGCGAACCGGACCGTGCCGTCCGCGACGGTGGCCACCAGCGTATGGCCGTCCGGGGCGTACTGCACGGCGTAGACCCGGTCCGCCTCCTCGGGCAGCACCGCGTACGGCTCCCGCCGGGCGACGTCCCACAGCCGGACCGTGCGGTCGTAGCTGCCGGAGGCCAGCACGCCGCCGTCGCCGCTGAAGGACACCGACATGACGATGTCCGTGTGCCCGGCGAGGACCGCCGACACGTGCGCGGCGGCGGGGTCGGCGACGTCCCACAGGCGAATCACGCGGTCGGCGGCGGCGGTCGCCAGCGTCCGGCCGTCGGGGCTGAACGCGACCGAGAAGATCGTGTCCGTGTGCCCTTCGAGCTTCGAGAGCACCCGCGGCGACCGGGGCGCCGAGACGTCCCACAGCCGCGCGGTGTGGTCCCAGCCCGCGGTGGCCAGCGTCCGGCCGTCCGGGCTGAAGGCGAGCGTGTGGACGTCGTCCTCGTGGCCTTCCAGCCGGGCGATCTCCACCGGGTGCAGGCGGTCGGCGAGGTCCCAGAGCCGGGCCGTGTGGCCGTCGCCCGCGGTGGCCAGGAGCCGGCCGTCCGGGCTGAACGCGACCGCGTCGATGTCGTCGTGCGGCCGCGAGAACACCACGGGCGCCCCGGGGTGGGCCGGGTCGGTGATGTCCCGCAGCGTCATCGTGTGGTCCCAGCTGCCGGTGGCCAGCGTCCGGCCGTCCGGGCTGATCGCGACACCGCAGACCGGGTTGCCGAAGCCGCCGACGGTGGCGACGGTCCGGGGCGCGGCCGGGTCGGCGAGGTCGTGCAGCCGCACTGCCTTGTCGTAGCCGGCGGTGGCGAGCACGCCGCGGCCGAACGCGGCGTGGCACGCCTGGGCCGTGTGGGCCGGGATCGCCGGGCCGGGCAGGTCCCACAGCCGCGCGGTCTGGTCGTCGCTGGCGGTGGCGAGGCCGCGGCCGTCACGGGTGAACACCACGGAGCCGACCGCACCGGTGTGCCCGGGCAGCGCCGACAGCTCGCGCGGCTGCCGCGGGTCGGCGACGTCCCACAGCCGCGCGGTGCGGTCGAAGCCGGTCGTGGCCAGGGTGTGCCCGTCGGGGCCGAACGCGACCGACCGCACGATCGCCTTGTGCGCGCCGAGCGACGCCCGCTGCACCGGCGCGGCGGGGTCGGTGACGTCCCACAGGCGCGCGGTCTCGTCGGCGCTCGCGGTGGCGAGGGTGCGCCCGTCGGTGCTGAACGCGATCGAGTGGACGACGTCGGTGTGCCCCGTGGCGACACCGAGCTGACGCCGCGACGCGACGTCCCAGACGCGCGCGGTCTTGTCGGCCGACGCGGACGCGAGCAGCCGGCCGTCCGCGCTGAAGGCGAGGTTGTTGACGTAGGACGTGTGCCCGGTCAGTTCCCCCGCCGGCCGCGGGTGGGCCGGGTCGGCGGTGTCGTACAGCCGGAGCACGCCCGTGCCGTCGCCGGTCGCCAGCAGCGGCCCCACGGGGCTGAACGCGACCGCGTATGCCTTCTTTTCGTGCTGCTCGGCGATCACCCCGGGCCCCGGCCGAGCGGGGTCGCCGACGTCCCAGACCCGGACGGTCCCGTCGAACCCGGCGGTGGCGACGCTCCGGCCGTCGGCGCTGAAGGCGACGTTGTTGACGTTGCCGATGTGCCCGGCGAGGACACCCTTCGGCACGGGGTGGTGCGGGTCGTGGACGTCCCACAGGCGGGCCGTGCCGTCCCAGCTCGCCGTGGCGAGGACCTGCCCGTCCGGCCGGAGGGCGACGGTGTTGACCCGGCCGGTGTGCCCGGTAACACGGGTCGAGTACGGCGTCGCGAACATCCCGAGCACGCTGCTGCGCGCGTCGGCACCCGGATCGAGCCGGTACGCGGCCAGCGCGAGTTGCGCGGCCAGCGCGGGGTTGGTGGCGCGCATGGCCAGCGCCTGGCCGGCGACCTTCTGGGCGAGCGCGCTGTTGCGCTGGTCGGTGGCCGTGCTCTCGGCGCGCACGGCGTACGCGGTGGCCGCGACGGCGACGACCAGCAGCACGGCGAGCAGCGCGACGAGCTGCCGCAGCCGCCGCGTGCGACGGCGGTCGCGCTCCTGCTCGGCGTGCTCGACGGCGAGGCTCGCGTCGAGGAACCGCCGTTCCCGCCGGGAAAGCGCGGTGTCCTGGCGCGCCGCCCACTCCCGGGCGATGGCCAGCCGGGTGCCGCGGTAGAGCCAGCCGGGGTCCTCCTCGACCGACTCCCAGGCGTCGGTCGCCTCGGTGAGCTGCCGGTGCACGCGCAGGCCTTCGCGATCCTGGGTGAGCCATTCGCGCAGCCGCGGCCAGCCACGGATGAGGGCCTCGTGGGTGATCTCGATACCGGTGTCGTCGAGGGTGACCAGCCGGGCCGCCGCCAGCTCGCCGAGCACGACGGCGGTGTCTTCGTCGTCGGTGTCGAGCTCGGCCCGGCTGATCCGGCGCTTGGTGTCCTCGGTGCCTTCGCCGAGCGCGGTCATCCGCAGGAAGATCTGCCGCGCCAGCCGCTGTTGACGCGCGGAGAGCGCCGCGAAGGTGCGTTCCGACGTCTGCGCGACCGCCCGCTCGATACCGCCGGTCGATTCGTACCCGACCAGGGTGAGCGTGGTGCCGCGCCGCCGCCGCCACGTTTCCAGGAGCGCGTGCGAGAGCAGCGGCAGCACGCCGGGCCGGCCGGTGGCGTCCGCGACGAGCCGGGAGACCAAGGCGTTCTCGACGCGGTACCCGGCGTCGACCGCGGGCCGCGAGATCGCCTGCCGGAGCTCCTCGGTGGTCATCGGGCCGACGAGCACCTGGGCGTCCTGCATGGCTTCGGCGAGGTCGGCGTGGCACGCGCAGTGGGTGTAGAAGTCGGTGCGGATGCCGAGGACGACCCGGGTCCGGCTGCCGGGTTCGGTGGTCGCGGTGACGAGCGCGCCGAGGAACCGCGCCCGTTCCCCGTCGTCCTGGCAGAGGGTGAAGACCTCTTCGAACTGGTCGACGACCACGACGACGTCGGTGTCGTCGGCTTCGGCGAGCTGCCGGGCGGCAAGGCCGAGGTTGCGCGGGTGCGCGGTGAAGTCGTCGAGCAGCGCGCCGGGCGCGACGCCGAGCGCCGCGGCGAACTTGACGGCGCACTCCTGCAGCGGCCGGGCGCCCGGGGTGAGCAGCACGACCGGGTCCTTCACCGACGGCAGCAGGCCGGCGCGCAGCAGGGAAGACTTCCCCGATCCGGACGCGCCGAGGACGGCGAGAAAACGTTGTCTCGAAAGCCGGCCGACGAGCTTTTCGACCAGTCGTTCCCGGCCGAAGAATCGGCCCGCGTCGGCGGGCCCGAATGCGCTCAGGCCGACGTACGGCGGCTTTTCCCCGATTTCCGGCTCGGGTGGTGAATCATCACCCTCGGGGCGCGATCCGCCGGCGACGGCGTGCCAGCGTTCTTCCCATTCGCCGGGCACCCCGCCGCAGGCCCGGACGTAGGCCAAAGTGACCGCCAGGCTGGGGAGTTTCCGCCCGCCGGCGGCCTCGGAAAGCGTCCCGGCCGAGTAGTGCGCGCGCCGGCCGAGCTCGCGGTACGTCGGATTCCCGGCACTCTCCCGCAAACGCCGGAGATCGGCGGCGAATTCGGTCAGCGGGTCGTCGCCGGGATCCAAGGGTCGCTCCGGACGCGGCACCCCGTCCTCCCTTTGTCCGCCGGTTTGTCCCCAACCGTATCGGGTGCCGCAGCGCGTCAGGGTTCGTTCGGCGAAACCAGCCGCCGGTGGACGGCTCCGGCGTCGACGCCGAGTTCCGCGAGCAGATCGGCGGCCGGATCGGGCGGGGTCACCTTCAGCAGCGCCCGCAGCAGTTCGGCGGGCTCCCGCGGCTTCCCGCGGATCGCCTCGTTGACGACCGCGCGGGCGTTCGACGTCAACGCGCCCGGCGTCAGGCGTCCGCGCTTCACCGGGACCTCCGGCGGCCGCAGCCCGTCCACTTCGATGCCGAGCGCCGCCAGGGCCGCGCGGTCGAGGCGGTCGAGGGCCGCGCGGGCCTCCTCGACGTTCTTGCCGAGGGCACGCGCGCTGTCCGGGTCGTGGAGGAGCCCGAGCAGCAGGTGCTCGGTGCCGAGGCGCCGGTCGCCCCGGCGGCGGGACTCCTCCAGGGCCGCCGTCACCACGACGGCGAACGGGCTCTTGGCGATCAGCCGGTCGAGCACCACGGCCTCACTTCCCGTACTTCGCGTGCACGGACTGGCGGGCGACGCCGAGCGCGTCCCCGATCTGCTCCCACGACCAGCCGCACTCCCTCGCGTGCGCGACGGCGGCCGCCTCGACCTGCTCGGCGAGCCGGTGCAGGGCGCCGACCGCCCGCAACGCGACCGCGGGGTCGGTTTCCGAGATCCGCCCCGAAAGCTCTTCCGCTTCCATGGCGTGTCAGTCTAGCCTGACACCGGTTCGTCAGTTCAAACTGACAGTGCCGGCCGAGAAGGAGGACGTCATGGATGTCGCGGTGATCGGCGCGGGCCCGGTGGGCCTCATGCTGGCGGCGGAGCTGCGGCTCGGCGGGGCCGAGGTGGCGGTCCTGGACCGGCGGGCCGCGCCGGACGAGCGGCCGCGGGCGAACGGGCTCGGCGGCCGGATCGTCGAGCAGCTCGACCACCGGGGCCTGCTGGAGCGGTTCCGGGCCGAGGCGGGCTTCGCCGGTCCGCTGCCCGGGTTCCCGTTCGGGCCGGTGCCCCTGGACTTCAGCGGCCTGGACTCGCCACTGCGCGGGCTGATGCTGCAGCAGCCGCGGATGGAAGCCCTGCTGGCCGCCCGCGCGACCGAGCTCGGCGCCGAGATCCGGCGGGGACACGAGCTGGTGGACCTCGACACGGTCCGGGGTCCGGACGGTCCCTATCGGCTGGAGGCGCGGTACGTCGCCGGCTGCGACGGCGCGCACAGCCGCGTCCGCGAGCTGGCGGGCATCGGGTTCCCCGGCACCACCGACGACGAGCTGATGCGCCTCGGGCACTTCCGCGCCGACGTCGGCCTCTTCGCGACGGTGCCGGGTCTGGTGCGGGGCTGGAACCGCCGGCCCGGCGGCCGGGTGCTGGTGACGTCGCTGACGCCGGGCGTCGTGATCGCCGGCGTCCGGGAGGTGGCGCCCGAGCCGGCCGGGGAGCCGACGCTCGGCGAGTTCCGCGACGCCGTCCGGCGCGTGCTCGGCACCGACCTGCCGCTGGAGGAGCCGCTGTGGCTGTCGCGGACGGTCAGCTCGGCCCGGCTGGCCGAGCGGTACCGCGCCGGGCGGGTCCTGCTGGCCGGCGACGCGGCGCACGTCTTCCCGGCCGGCGGCTCTTCGCTCAACGTCGGACTGCTGGACGCGGTCAACCTGGGCTGGAAGCTCGCCGCCGTCGTGCGCGGCGCTGCTCCGGAGAGCTTGCTCGACAGCTACCACGCGGAACGGCACCCGGTCGCCGCGCGGACGTTGACGCAAACCCGCGTCCAGGCGCTGCTGGACCGCCTCACCGGTGAGGACGGCGACGCGCTGCGGACGCTCTTCGGCGAACTCGCCGCGCTTCCCCAGGCGACGCGGCACCTGGCCGGGCTGCTGCGGGACGCCGACGAGCTGCCGTACGTCCCCGACCTCCCGCTGACCGTCGGCGGCCGCGCCACCCGCGTGGCCGAGGTCATGCGCGCCGCGCGTCCGGTGCTGTTCGACTTCGCCGACCGCGCCGACCTGCGGGCAGCCGCCGGCGCGGACGTGAAGATCGTCACGGCGGAGTGCGCGGGCGCCCCGGCCGAGGCGCTTTTCGTGCGCCCGGACGGCGTGGTCGCGTTCAGCGGCGACGATCCGGCGGCGTTGCGGGAAGCAATGACGGCACCGGGGCGTTGACCCCGGTTGTGAGCTCACTGCCTGACGTGCCGCTGTCCGTGCTCGACCTGTCCCCCGTTTCCGAGGGGGCCACCGTCACCGAGACGCTGCGAAACACCTTGGACCTCGCCCGCGCCGCGGAACGGCTGGGCTACCACCGCTACTGGCTGGCCGAGCACCACAACATGCCCGGCATCGCCAGCTCGGCGACGGTCGTGCTGATCGGCCACGTCGCCGACGCGACCGAGCGCATCCGCGTCGGCTCCGGCGGGATCATGCTGCCGAACCACGCGCCGCTGGTGGTCGCCGAGCAGTTCGGCACCCTCGAGGCGTTCCACCCGGGCCGCATCGACCTCGGCATCGGCCGCGCGCCGGGCACCGACCAGCGGACGGCGCTGGCGCTGCGCGGCCCCGGCGGGCTGTCCGCGGAGAACTTCCCGGAGCACCTGCAGGAGCTGATCGGCTACTTCACCCACTCGGAGGCGCGCGGCGTCAACGCGGTGGTGGCCGAGGGCAACCAGCCGCCGGTGTGGCTGCTCGGCTCGAGCGGCTTCAGTGCGCAGCTGGCCGGGCGGCTCGGGCTGCCGTTCTCCTTCGCGCACCACTTCGCGGCGGAGAACACCATCCCGGCGGTGCAGCTCTACCGGGAGAACTTCCGGCCCGGCGTCCTCGACGAGCCGTACGTGATGCTCGGGGTGTCCGTGGTCGCCGCCGAGACCGACGACCGCGCGCAGTTCCTGGCCGGGCCGTCCGGGCTGACGTTCCTGAGCCTGCGCCGCGGCCGCCCGATCGCGCTGCCGACGCCGGAAGAGGCGGCCGAGTACCCGTACACGGAGATGGACCGCGCGTTCCTCGCCGACCGCTTCGGCTCGAGCATCATCGGCTCGCCGGAGACGGTCCACAAGGGACTCGAGCAGCTGCTGGCCAACACGGGCGCGGACGAGCTGATGATCACGACGATGGTCCACGGCCACGCGGACCGCGTCCGTTCGTACGAACTGATTGCCGGCCTCAAGTCCTGACCAACGCGCTGAAGGGCACCTTCGTCTCACGAGACGCGTCGAAGGTGCCCTTCGGCGCGTCCGGTGTTACAAAGGTGCCCTTCGGCCACTTCCGGCAGCCGGGTCGGTATTTTCTCTTACCTCGTTGACAACAAGATCGGGCGCGGTTGTCAGCGCCGCACAAGAAATGCGCGGTTACCAGCCCGTGACCGCGCGATCCTGCTCAAGTTCTTGTCTCCCAGCAGGGCCGTGGTTAGCGTACCGACCAGTAGGAAACGGCACGGTGTCCCCCGAGACCGTGAATGGCCGACAATTTTTACCCCGTTCGGACCATTCCCCCTTGCACGACTCGGGTGTATTCGACGTGCCGTCGAAACCGCTGGGGAGGCACACGAATGGCCGAACGGACGACGACGCCGTCGTTCCCCGGGGCCGCCGCACTGCGGCAGACCGGACGGCTCTACGGGCTCGGCCTCGACGTCGTCCGGCTGACGTTCCGCCGCCCGTTCCAGGTGCGTGAGCTGATCCAGCAGTTCTGGTTCGTCGCGAGCGTCTCGATCCTGCCGACGGCGCTGGTCTCCATCCCGTTCGGCGCGGTGATCGCGCTGCACATCGGGTCGCTGACCACGCAGATCGGCGCGCAGTCCTTCACCGGCGCGGCCAGCGTGCTCGCGATCATCCAGCAGGCCAGCCCGATCGTCACCGCGCTGCTCATCGCCGGCGCCGGCGGCAGCGCCATGTGCGCCGACCTCGGCTCGCGCACCATCCGCGAAGAGATCGACGCCATGGAGGTCCTCGGCGTCTCGCCCGTCCAGCGGCTGATCGTGCCGAGGGTGCTCGCCGCCATGGGTGTCGCGGTCTTCCTCAACGGCATGGTGAGCGTCGTCGGCGTGCTCGGCGGCTACTTCTTCAACGTGATCATGCAGCACGGGACACCGGGGGCGTACCTGGCCAGCTTCTCGGCCTTGGCGCAGCTGCCCGACCTGTGGATCAGCGAGATCAAGGCGGTCATCTTCGGCTTCGTCGCCGGCGTGGTCGCCGCCTACCGGGGGCTGAACCCCAAGGGCGGCCCGAAGGGCGTCGGCGACGCCGTCAACCAGTCCGTGGTCATCACGTTCCTGCTGCTGTTCGTGCTGAACCTCGTGCTCACCACCGTCTACCTGCAACTCGTGCCGCCCAAGGGGAGCTGATCGTGACGACCACGGAAGTCCCCAAGGCCGCGCGCGTGCGCGAAGCCGTCGACCGCCGGTTCGGGTTCCTCGACACCCTCGGCGACCAGATCCTGTTCTTCCTCCGCGCGATCGCGTGGACGCCGCGGGCCCTGCGCCGCTACCTGCGCGAGGTCGTCCGCCTGCTGGCCGAAGTCAGCTTCGGCAGCGGCGCCCTCGCCGTCATCGGCGGCACGATCGGCGTGATGATCGGGATGACCGTCGCCACCGGCACGGTCGTCGGCCTGCAGGGCTACTCCGCGCTCAACCAGGTCGGGACGTCGGCGTTCGCCGGGTTCGTGTCCGCCTACTTCAACACCCGCGAGATCGCCCCGCTCGTCTCCGGCCTCGCCCTCTCCGCCACCGTCGGCTGCGGCTTCACCGCGCAGCTCGGCGCGATGCGGATCTCCGAGGAGATCGACGCCCTGGAGGTCATGGGCATCCCCAGCGTCCCGTACCTGGTGACGACGCGGGTGATCGCCGGTTTCCTCGCCGTCATCCCGCTCTACGCGATCGGCCTGCTGTCGAGCTACCTCGCGTCGCGGCAGGTCACCGTGTGGTTCTTCGGCCAGTCCGCGGGCACCTACGACCACTACTTCCTGCTGTTCCTCCCGCCCGGCGACGTGCTGTGGTCGTTCGGGAAGGTGCTCGTCTTCAGCGTCGTCGTGGTGCTGGCCCACTGTTACTACGGCTTCCGCGCGAGCGGCGGCCCGGCCGGCGTCGGCGTGGCGGTCGGGCGCGCGGTGCGCACGGCGATCGTCGCGATCAGCATCATCGACTTCTTCCTGAGCCTGGCCATCTGGGGTGCGACGACCACCGTGCAGGTGGCCGGATGAGACGGGAGACCCGCCGCAAGGCCGGGATCCGCACCGCGGGCGTGCTGTTCCTGGTGGTCATGGGCGTGCTCGTGACGCTCTCGATCAAGGTGTACGACAAGGACTTCGTCGCCACCGTCCCGGTGACGCTCAAGGCGGACCGCATCGGCAACCAGCTCTCCCCGGGCGGGCAGGTCAAGGCCCGCGGCGTGCTCGTCGGCGAGATCCGCGAGGTCCGGGCGACTCCGCAGGGCGCCGAGATAGCGCTTGCCCTCGAGCCGGGCAAAGTGGACATGCTGCCCCGCAACGTTTCCGCGTTGCTCGTGCCCAAGACGCTCTTCGGCGAGCGGTACGTCCAGCTGTCCATCCCGGACGGTGCCCGCGCCCCGCACCTGACCGCGGGCGACACGATCGCCCAGGACCGCTCGGCCAACGCGATCGAGCTGGAACGCGTCTTCGACAACCTCCTGCCGCTGCTCAAGGCCGTCCAGCCGCAGAAGCTCGCGACGACGCTGACCGCGGTGTCGACGGCGCTGCAGGGCCGCGGCGAACAGCTGGGACAGACGATCGGCACCGCGGCGGACTACCTGAAGGACTTCACCCCCGACCTGCCGACCTTGACCCAGGACATCCGTGACCTGGCCACGGTTTCGCACCTCTACGGCGACATCGCCCCGGACCTGCTCGACGCGCTCACCTCCTCGGCCGTCACGCTGAACACGGTCAAGGACAAGCAGGCCGACCTCGCCGGGGTCTACCAGCAGGTGACGTCGTCGTCCCAGGAGGTCACGAACTTCCTGCGGAACAACCGGGACAACCTCATCGCCCTGGCCGCCGACAGTCGCGCGCCGCTCGAAATCGCCGCGAAGTACTCCCCCAGCTTCGCCTGCACCATCAGTTCGCTGAGCGCCCTGAAGGACTCCATGGACAAGGTCCTCGGCGTCGAACGGAAAGAACCGGGGCTGCACGCCGAGGTCTCCGTGACCGCCGACAGCGGCAAGTACCTGCCCGGCCGGGACGACCCGCGCTTCACCGGCGGCGGCGAACCGCGCTGCTACCCCTCCGGCGTCGCCCCGACCACCGGCACCGCCGCCGCGACCCCCGGCAGCACCGGCCACCCGCTCCTCACCGGCGGCCAGGGCGACCTCGGCGTCGCGAACTCGCCGCAGGAGGAACAGCTGCTGGCCACGCTGGTCGCGCCGTCGATCGGCGTGCCGGCCGCGCAGGTCCCGGAGTGGAGCAGCGTGCTCGTCGGGCCGCTCTACCGCGGCACGGAGGTGAAGCTCAAGTGAGGAACATCGCCTCCCCGCTCATCAAGAGCCTGATCTTCATCGTCGTCACCGCCCTCGCGACGACGCTGCTGGCCGTGTCCATCACGAACTCCGGCGTCGGCGCGGGCGAGCACTACACGGCGAAGTTCCTCGACGCCACTTCGCTCAACGCCGGGGACGACGTGCGCATCTCCGGCGTCCGCGTCGGCCAGGTCGAGTCACTGGAGATCAGCGACCACAACCGGGCGCTCGTCGGGTTCTCCCTCGAGCAGGGCCGCCGGCTGCCCGCCGACGTCCACGCGGTCATCAAGTACCGCAACATGGTGGGCCAGCGGTACATCGCGCTCGAGCGCGGGACCACCGGCACCCGGGACCAGCTGCCCGAGGGCGGCGAGATCCCCCTCGACCGCACGACCCCCGCCCTGGACCTCACCGACCTGTTCAACGGCTTCAAGCCGCTGTTCCAGGCGCTGTCGCCGAACGACGTCAACGAGCTCTCCGGCGAGATCGTCCAGGTGCTGCAGGGGGAAGGCGGCACCGTCGAAAGCCTGCTGGCCCACACCGGTTCGCTGACCACCACCCTCGCCGGGCGCGACAAGGTGATCGGCGAGGTGATCGGCAACCTCAACTCCGTGCTCAAGACCGTCAACGGCAAGGGTGACGCCCTGGCGAACCTGGTCTCCACGCTGCGGCAGCTGGTGTCCGGGCTGGCCGGCGACCGCGCCGCGATCGGCGACGCGATCGGCGGGATCGGCGACCTGACGCAGTCGACCGCGGGCCTGTTCGAGCAGGCGCGCCCGCCGCTGAAGGAGAGCATCGCCGGGCTGCAGGAGGTGGCGGGCACGCTGGCGCAGAAGCAGTCCGATGTGGACAGTTTCCTGACGAACCTCCCGGTCAAGTTCACCGAAATCGGCCGGGTCGCTTCCTACGGGACGTGGATGAACTTCTTCCTCTGCCGCGCCACGCTCCAGACCACGCCCCCGCGCGGGGTCTACGTCCCGACGGCGAGGTGCGACTCGTGAAGTCGTTCAAGGAGCGCAACCCGATCGCCCTCGGCGTGGTCGGCAGCGTCGCGCTGGCCGCGCTCCTCACCGTCACGTTCAACTACGACAACCTGCCGATCGTCGGCGGCGGCACCACCTACCAGGCCGAGTTCTCCGAGGCCGCCGGCCTGCAGCCGGACGACGAGGTCCGGATCGCCGGCATCAAGGTCGGCGCCGTCCGCGACGTCGAGCTGGCCGACGACCACGTCCTCGTGTCGTTCCGGGTCAAGGACGCGTGGATCGGCGACCGCACGACCGCCGACATCAAGATCAAGACGTTGCTGGGCCGCAAGTTCCTCTCGCTGAACCCGACCGGCGACGGCGTGCAGGACCCGGACCGGCCGATCCCGCGCACCCGGACCGTCACGCCCTACGACGTCACCGACGCGTTCAACGGCCTGGCCGACACGGTCGGCGCGATCGACACGAAACAGCTCGCGGACAGCTTCACCACGCTGTCCGACACCTTCCGCAACTCCCCCGAGCACGTCCGCAGCGCGCTCGACGGCCTGTCGCAGCTGTCCAAGACGGTCTCCAGCCGCGACGGCCAGATCGCCGAGCTGCTGGCCAACGCGCGGAAGCTGACCACGACGCTGGCGAACTCGAACGACGACTTCGAGAAGCTGATCGACGACGGCAACCTGCTGCTGACCGAGCTGAACCGCCGCCGCGACGCGATCCACGACCTGCTCACCGGCTCGGCGCGGCTGGCCGACCAGCTCCGCGGCCTCATCGCGGAGAACTCCGACCCGCTCAAGAAGGCGCTGCAGTCGCTGTCGCAGGTGACCGACCTGCTGAAGAAGCAGAACGACAACCTCACCCGGGGCCTGCAGCTGGCCGGGCCGTACTTCCGCGTCGTCACCAACACCACCGGCAACGGCCGCTGGATCGACGCCTACCTCTGCGGCCTGCTGCCGGAGAACCACGACCCCTGCACCGCGCCGGGAGGCACCAAGTGAGCGCGCTGACCACCACCCGCGCCGGGGTCCTGACCACCCGCTTCGTCGCCGCCGCGATCCTGCTCGCGCTGGTTGTGACGGCCGCCCTCTGGTGGGTGTTCTCCGGATCGGGCCAGCACCACGTCACGGCGTTCTTCTCCCGCGCGGTCGGCGTCTACTCCGGCTCCGACGTCCGCGTGCTCGGCGTCCGCGTCGGCCAGGTCGACGCGGTCACCCCGCGGGGCGAGCAGGTGCAGGTGGACATGACCGTCGACGGCTCGGTCGGCATCGCCGAGGACACCACCGTGCTGGTGATCGCCCCCAGCGTCGTCGCCGACCGCTACGTCCAGTTCGCCAAGCTCGCCCGCGGCCGCCCGCGGCTGAAGGACGGCGCGTCGATCCCGGTCCAGCGGACCGCGACCCCGGTGGAGCTCGACCAGCTCTACGCCAGCCTCGACACGCTGTCGAAGGCCCTCGGCCCGAACGGCGCGAACTCCCAGGGCGCGCTGTCGGACCTGCTCAAGACCGGGGCGCAGAACCTGCAGGGCAACGGGCAGGCGTTCAACGACAGCGTCCGCAACTTCGCCCAGCTCGCCCGCACCCTGGCCGGCAACTCGGGTGACCTGTTCGGCACCGTCGACGAGCTGCAGCGGTTCACGACCATGCTCGCCACCAACGACCAGCAGGTGAGCGGGGTCAACCAGCAGCTGTCGCAGATCTCCGGCACCCTGGCCGCCAACAGCGGCGAGCTGGCCCACGCCCTCGACAGCCTCGGCCAGGCGCTCGGCGACGTCCAGGCGTTCATCCGCGACAACCGCGGCGCAATCAAGTCCAATGTGGACAATCTGGTGACGACGACGCGGACGCTCGTCGAGCAGCGCCAGTCGCTGGCCGAGACGCTCGACGGCGTGCCGCTGGCGGTGTCGAACGTCCTCAACGCGATCGACCCGGCGACCGGGCGGCTGAGGGGCCGCGACAACGTCCTCGAGTACTACCCGGCGTTGCCGCTGCCGGCCACCGGCGACGTCTACACGAACGGCGGTGGGCGGTGAAGCGGATCCTCACGGCCGTGACCATCGGGTGCCTGGCCCTCGCGGGGTGCTCGGGCGGCGAGTTCAAGGGCGTCTACGACCTGCCGCTGCCCGGCGGCGCCGACCTCGGCGACCACCCGTACGCGGTGACCGCGCAGTTCGCCGACGTCCTCGACCTCGTGCCGCAGGCGGCCGTCAAGGTCGGCGACGTCCCGGTCGGGCGGGTGCGGGAGATCCGGCTGGGCGCCGACGGGTGGACGGCCGAAGCCGTGCTGGACGTCAACGGCGACGTCGTGCTGCCGGCCGGAGCGCTCGCGCGGCTGCGCCAGTCCAGCCTCCTCGGCGAGAAGTTCGTCGAGCTCGCCCCACCGGACGGCGAAGCGCAGAACGCGGGCGGTGCGCGGCTGGTGAACGGCGCCACGATCCCCCTGGCGCGCACCAACCGCAACCCCGAGTTCGAAGAGATCTTCGGCGCCCTTTCGCTGCTGCTCAACGGCGGCGGGATCGGCCAGCTGCAGACGATCAACCGCGAGCTGTCGAAGGTGATGGACGGCAACGAGGCGCAGATCCGCTCGTTCCTGTCCGGGGTGAACACCCTGATGACCGACCTGGACGCGCACCGGTCGGACATCACCGAAGCGCTGGACGGGCTCAACCGGCTGTCCTCAACGCTCGCGAACCGCCACGAGCAGGTGTCCGGTGCGCTGACCGACCTGACGCCCGGCCTGCAGGCGCTGTCCGACCAGCGCACCCAGCTCGTCTCGATGCTGCAGGCGCTGGACCGCCTCTCCACGGTGGCCACCGACGTCGTCGACCGCAGCCGCGACGACATGGTGGCGGACCTGCGCGCGCTCGCGCCGATCCTGGGCCAGCTGGCCGACGCGGGGGCCGACCTGCCGAAGTCGCTGCAGATGCTGCCGACGTTCCCGTTCCCCGACTCCGTGCTCCCGGCGATCAAGGGCGACTACGTCAACGCGTACGCGTCGATGATCCCGGCGCCCGGCGTGCCCCTGCCCGCGCCCGGCGAGGGTGTGCCGCCGGGCCTGCCGCCGCTCCCGATTCCCTCGGGAGGCCAGTGATGCTGACGCGCAGAGTGCGGATCCAGGTCGTGCTGTTCATCGTGATCGCCCTGGGCACGACGGCGTTCGTGGGGGCGAACTACGCCGGGCTCGGCCGGCTCTTCGGTTCGGGCAGCTACACGGTGAAGCTGGAACTGGCCGAGGGCGGCGGCCTGTTCACGAACGGCGAGGTGACCTACCGAGGCGTCGCCGTCGGCCGGGTCGGCGAGCTGCGGCTCACCGTCACCGGGACCGAGGCCGACCTGCTGATCGACGACGGCGCGCCGCCCATCCCGGCGGACTCCCGCGCGGTGGTGGCGAACCGGTCGGCCGTCGGCGAGCAGTACGTCGACCTGCAGCCGCGCACGGCCGACGCGCCGTACCTCGAAGCGGGCTCGGTCATCCGGCGCGAGTCGACGACGCTGCCGCTGCCGGTGAACGACCTGCTGACGGACCTCGACTCGTTCACCGCGTCGGTGCCGACGCAGGACCTGCGCACGGTGGTCGACGAGCTCGACGACGCACTGCGCGGCGCCGGCCCGGACCTGCAGACGCTGCTGGACTCGGCGACAACGTTCACGCACGAGGCAAGCGCGAACCTGCCGCAGACGTCGAAGCTGATCAACGACGGGGCGACGGTGCTGCGGACGCAGGTCGGCTCGTCGTCGGAGTGGCGCTCGTTCAGCAGCAACGCCCGGGTGTTCGCCCAGCAGCTCGCCCGCTCCGACGGCGACCTGCGGCGGCTGATCGCGACCGCGCCCCCGGCGGCGACGGAGCTTTCGGCGCTGCTGAAGGAAAACGACCCCGGGCTGCCGATCCTGCTGGCCAACCTGCTGACGACGGCCCGGGTGTTCGGCACCCGCACCGCGGCGGAGGAGTCGCTGCTGGCGAACATGCCGCGCGCGGTGGCGGGCGTGGGGTCGGCGCTGAACCCCCGCGGCGACGCGCTGCGGATGGCGCTGGTGCTGAACTTCGACAACCCGCCGCCGTGCGTCCAGGGCTACGAGGCGACGCAGCACCGGCCGAGCGACGATCTTTCGCCCCTGCCGCTCAACACCGGCGCGGCCTGCACGCTGCCGTACGGGAACGAGAGCTCGGTGCGCGGCGTGCAGAACGCACCGCACCCGCCGGTGCCGGAGCCGGCGGTGCCGGGCGGGCTGACCGGACTCGACGGGCAGGCGACGTCGACGAGCCTCGAGGAGATGCTGTGGCTGCGCTGAAGCACGGTGCGGTGGCGGTCGCGGCGGCCGCGGCCGTGTTCGCGGGCTGGTCGGGCTATTCGTGGTACGCGGCGTCGCACGACGCGTCGCTGACGTACGGAGTGGCGCGCGACGAGGCGCTGGCGAGCGGCCGGACGCTGGTGGCGGAGCTGAGCAGCCTCGACTACCACGACGTGAACGGCGGGCTGGGCAAGTGGCTGGCGGCGTCGACGGGCCCGCTGCACGACCAGCTGGCCCGCACGGACCCGAAGACGAAGGAAACCCTGGCGGCGAACGCGACGGTGGCGACGGGCCGGGTCCTGGACGCGGCGCTGAGCGAGCTGGACGAGCACGCGGGCACGGCGAAGATGCTGGCTTCGGTGGAGATCACGATGGCGAAGGACGGAACGGCCCCGGCGGTGAAGCGCAACCGCTTCGCGGCAGCGCTGTCACGGACGGCGGATGGGTGGAAGTTGAGCGCGCTGGACCAGCTGCCGGTGGGTGCCCGATGAGCCGCGCGAGGGTGGTCGAGGTGCGGGCCGAGGAGACTCCGGCAGAGGTGGAGGCCCGGGACGGCTTGCGCGAGGGCGAGGCCGAGGTCAGTTCGCCCGCCACCGGGCCCGGCGACAGCCCACCCTCGGCCGAGGCCGAGGTCAGCTCACCCGCAACCGAGACCGGCCACGTTCCCGGAGCCGAGCCTCAGGCAACCGCCGAGCCGGCCGCGATCGCCGAGACCGAGTCCATCGAGTCCACTGAACCGCCGGGCGAGTTCGCCGGTTCGCCAGAGAGCCGCGCGACCGAGGCCGAGCCGGCCGAAGCCACCGAAGGCGAAGCCGAGGCCGACCAGGCAACCGAAGCCGAACCGCCCGAGGCCGCCGACAGCGACCCGGCCGAAGCCGAAGCGGAGCCCGAACCCGCCAAGCCCCGCCCCGCCTGGCTCCGCCTCCCCGCCCTCCTGCTCACCGCCGCCCTGGTCCTCACCGGCGCCGGCGTCTGGTTCACCCTCGAAGCCCACTCCGCCGCCGGCAACCCCGCCGCCGCGAACCTGGCGCTCACCGATGTCGGCGCCACCGCCGACGTCACCTCGGCCGTCACCCTCGCGATGAACCGGATCTTCTCCTATTCCTACGACAAGACCGACGTCACCGAAAAGGCCGCCGCCGCCGTGCTGCGGGGGTCCGCGAAGGATTCCTACGACAAACTCTTCGCCCAGGTCCGGAAGAAGGCACCCGAGCAGAAACTCGTGCTCACTTCGCGCGTTTCCGCGATCGCCGTGCAAGACCTCCGGAATGGTCACGCGCGGTTACTCGTCTTTCTCGATCAATCAGCCGTCCGAGCCGACAACAATGCGATCGACAGCGCCGCTGCACAGCTTTCCGTAACCGCGGAACGCACGGGTGACGGCTGGGTCGTCACCGCACTCGAACCCCGCTGAAAGCAAGCTGAACAACGAGTACTTCACCGTTTCCGGGAGCACCCGGAAACGCTCGGGAAACGCAAAAGGAGGACAACCATGTCCGTGGCAACGCAGCTGAGGAGAATGGCCGTGCTCACGTCGGCGGCGGCCGTCGTGCTGACCGGGGTCGCGGTGACCCCGGCCTCGGCCGACGTCATCCCGATCCCCGTGTCCTACAAGGTGACCGGCAGCACCACGGTGAAGAAGACCGGCAGCGCCATGAAACTCGGCCCCGGCTCGCTCAAGGGCAACCTGCTGATCGACGACCAGACCGGCTCGATCGGGCTCAGCGCGGACCTGGCGCTGCCGCCTTCCCAGGCCGACATCTCCCTGCTCTCGGGCGTCTTCCGGATCAAGGCCAAGGTCAAGGTGACCCCGCTCGGCCCGGCCACCGGCACGATCTCCGACGGCAACCTCGTCACCAAGGCCAAGGCCAACATGGAGATCTACGACATCTGGGCCGGCCCGATCATCCCGATCTTCCCGCTGCCGACCGTGCCGGGCAGCTGCAAGACGAAGACCCCGCTCGACCTGACGCTGTCCGCGCAGGACATCGACATCACCGCGCCGGCCATCACGGTGACCGGCACGTACACGATCCCCGAGTTCAGCAACTGCTTCGTCGCCGACATCGCTCTCGGCGCCCTGGTTTCGGGGCCGGGCAACACGATTTCGCTCGACCTGGCCAGCGACGCCACCTGAGTGACCGCGGGTGGCGGGCCGCGGCCCGCCACCCGCCGGCGTCAGCAGGGCGCAGCCGGATCTTCCTTCAGCGCGAAGCTGTCGTTGTCCCCGGCCGAGATCGCGTAAACCGGTCCGCACCAGGGGAAATAGGACTCTCCGACGAAGTTCGAACCCCAGGTCACCACCGAGCCGTCGGTCTTGACGGCGATGTTGTGGTTGAACCCGGCGTCGATCCCCGCGACGTCGGACAGCGCCTCCGGCGGCACCTCGATCTGGTGGAAGTTGTCGCGGCCCCAGGCGTAGACCTGGCCGTTCTTCAGCGCCAGGCTGTGGTTGAACCCGGCGGACACCGCCGTGACACCCGAAGAAAGCCCGGCCGGCACCGTCGTCTGCCCGTAGGTGTTGCTCCCCCAGGCCAGCACGCCGCCGTTCTTGAGCGCCAGGTTGTGGTCGCCACCCGCGGAAATCGCGGTCACGCCGGACTGGGCGGCCGCCGGCACGTCGGTCCGCGTCCCCCAGCTCACCACCAGCCCGCCCTGCTTGAGCGCCAGGCTGTGCATGTTGGACGTCGAGATCGCGAGCACGCCACTGGACACCGACGCGGGCAGCGTGGTCTGGCCGTACCAGTTGTTCCCCCAGGCCAGGACCTTGCCGCTCTTGAGGGCCAGCTCGTGCCCCCAGCCCGACGCGATCTGGCTGACCCCGGACGTCGCCGCGGCGGGGATTTCGTTGGCGCCCCAGTTGTTCGCGCCCCACGCGAGGACCGCGCCGCCCTTCAGCGCGAGCGCGGTGGTGCTCCCCGCCGACACGGCGGTGACGCCGGAAAGCGCGCCCGGCGGCGGGATCGTGACGTCGTAGTCCGGCTTGCCCCAGGCGATCACGCCGCCGACGGTGGCCGCGGACGCCGGCTGCGCGAACACCGATGCGGCCATCGCCGCCGTCACCGCGAATGCGGCGCCCTTCAGTGATACCCGTCCACAACGGGAAGTACCCGGCACGGTAGCCTCATTTCTCCGGTTTAGTTATCGGGGATTGCTCCGGCAAGATCACAAATGGTAGACCGTGCCGAACGGCGCTTCGGCGCGGCGGCCGTTCTTTGTCACAATACGCCAAATCCGGTCGTGCACCTTCGCTGCCGCGCACAAGAAACCGATACCTTCCCACGCCACCTCACCCACGCCGGTGCGAAGTCTTGTTCCTTACTGAACTGGCGAGTAGCCTCGATTCCGGCAGATGGACCTCCACCTCGCACGCCGATGAATCGCGACCCGCCGCCCGGGGCAATGGGGACGGTGAACGCGATGGGGGCTCACGGCGGCGAGCAATCGATCAGCCAAAGCCGAGACTGAACTGAATCAAAGGAGATGACAGGTATGTCCCGACTCAGCAGGCTGTCCGCCGGTTTCGCCACCACCGCGACCGCCATCGGCGCCATCGCGGTGCTGACCGCGGGTACCGCGGCCGCGGCCACCACCACCTACACCGCCGGGGGCACGGCGGGCATCACCTACAACTGCACCTTCCCCGGCATCTCGCCGCAGCCGGTCGCCATCGGCGCGCACCTGGACGCGCCGGACGTCGTCCCGGCCGGCACCACCGTCACGCCCACCAACGTCGGCGGTAGCGCGACGATCAGCGCGACCGTCCACTCGCTGCTGACCGCGGTCGGCTACGACGGCATCCGGGGCAAGGCGACGGTGCCGGTCACGGCGTCGGCGGGCACGCTGTCGCAGCCGTCGGCCTCCGGGCTGGACATCCCGGAGGTGATCTACCCGACCGGCGGGCCGATCACGGTGGTCATCTCGCAGGACGCGGGGTCCAGCATCCCGAACTGGACCGCGCCGGCCGCCGCGGGCAGTGCCACCCTGTCGCTGACGAGCGGGCTGTCGGCGAACCTGGAGTTCCACAAGAAGTCGACCAACACCTGGTCGCCGTGGACGATGAACTGCACCCTCAAGGTGACCAGCCCGGCGCAGAACACCGCGTTCAGCCCGAGCATCACCGTTTCCTGACCGGGTTTCCCGGTGCGGGCGCCCGCCCGCACCGGGACCACCCCGCCGCTTCCGCACGCACCCAGGGAAACCGATGCCACTTCGAGTCCGGCCCCGCACCCTCACGATCTCCGCGCTGGCGGCCGTCGGCCTGCTCTCCGCGGTGAACGGCGCGCTGACGGGGGTCGGCTCGGCCGCCCCCGCGCCCGCGGTCCCACCGGACGCGAAGGCCACGGCGTCGGTTTCGGTGACCTGCCCGTTCGCGGACCCGCTCGGCGCGCGGAAGCTCACGGCCGAGACGGCGGCGACGCTGCCCTCGCAGGCGAAGACCGGGACGTCGGCCAAGCTCGGCGCGTTCTCGGCGAAGCTCACGCTCCCCCGCGACATCGCGCTCTCCTACCTGCCGGAAGGCACCACCACCGGGTCACTGCGCGGCGGCGTGCACATCGCCCTGGCCGTGCACCAGGGCGACCGCGCGGACCAGGTGCCGGTCGACCTGACCGTGCCCGCCACACCGCTGCCGGAGACCGGCGACGTCACGCTGACGGCCACCGGCACCGTGCCGGAGATCGCCCTGAACACCGTCGGCGCCGTCACGTTCGACGTCACCGCGCCGACGCTGGCCCTCGACGCCGTGCCGCCGCCGGACACCGCGGTCACGCAGCCGGCCCCGCAGGTCGCGTGCGCCCTCGACCCCGAGCAGCAGACGACGCTGGGCAAGATCATGGTCCTGCCGAAGACGGTGCCGGGCACGAAGCAGAAGCAGCAGCAGGTGGCGGCCGCCGCCGAGCCCGGCCCGGGCGACCCGCCGACCGAAGACGAGTTCGCGGTGCCGCTGAGCCTGGTCACGATCCTGACGAAGTCGACGGTCAAGAAGCTCGGCGCGACCGTCGCGGCCGACCCCGCGTTCCTGTTCAACGGCCTGTTCATCCTCAACCTGGTCGACGGCACTTCGCGGGTCACCGGGTCGACCACCTTCAACCCGGCGACGACCTCGTTCCTCGGCTTCGGGTTCGTGCCGGTGACCGCGACCGTCGAGTTCTTGCCCGTCGACTACCGGAACAGCAAGGTCATCGAGATCGCCGGCAAGATCACCACGGACCCGGACACCGGGGCCACCTTCCTGGACACGACGCTGCAGGTGATGGCGCGGCTGAGCAACGCGAAGGTCAACGGCGTCCCGCTCGACCTCGGCCCCGACTGCGTGACGAAGGAAAGAGTGACCCTCACGCTGAACGGCCCGTACGAAGCGTTCGGCGTCGGGCACATCCGGACCGACGAGAAGACGGGCTTCAAGCTCCCCGAGTTCACCGGCTGCGGCGCGGGCGGCCAGGACCTGAACCCGCTGCTGTCCGGGATGAGCTCGGGCGAGGGCAACCAGGCCTTCGTCGACACCTACAACCTCATCGTGTGCACCGAACCGGACCACACCCAGTGCCCGCCGGGCTCCGACGGACCCCCGCCCGAGGCGGCGGCGAAGAAGGCGGCGGCGGTCAAGCACCCGAACTGAGAGGCACGTGTAGATATGCGCACCCGCCTGACCTTGGCTCTCGCCATCGCGATCGCCGTCACCGGAGTGGCCGGGCCCGCCCGCGCGAGCACGCTGTTCCAGTCCGGCTCGTTCGGCTACACCTGCACGTTCCCGGGTCAGTCCGTGCAGCCGGTGACCGTCACGGAGGAGTTCACCGGCCCGGACACGGCCGCGCCCGGCGCGGTGTTCACCCTCACGAACTTGTCGGGAAGCGTCACGCTGTCCGACGGCGCGCTCGCCGCCCTGACCGCCGCCGGGTACGACGGCACGTCCGCCGGCGCGAGCGCCATGATCGTCACGCCCACGAACGCGACCGCCACCGGGACCGGCACGCTCGGCCTGGTGCAGCAGGCGACCTGGGGCACCGGCCCGGCGACGATCACCTTCCGCGGCGGGCGGCAGCCGTTCACGGCGGGAACGTCCGGGGAGATCACGTTCCGCCGGACGAAGGCACTCGCCCTGCAGCTGTCCCTGCACCGCCTGCCGGGCAGCACCGCCCCGACCGGCGTGAGCCTCACCTGCACCCAGCCGGACGGCCAGGTCGCGGCCTTCACCCCCGCCCTGCCGATCGGATGAGCTGCTTCGGCTGCGCGCCTTGCTCGAAGGATTCCCTTGCGCACCGGAGCAAGCGCTAGCTGGACGTCCACTGTGGACGCGAAACCCCCGCCCGCTGAGCCGGCAGCAGCTCACTGACCGGGTACCGCAACGGCAACGGTGCCGCGCCCGCGCGCAGGGCCAGCTCCATCTCGAAGCGCGACGCCGGGTCGCGGAGGCTGTCGCCGAACGTGGCCTGGAGCTGTCTCATGCGGTAGCGGACCGTCTGGGGGTGGACACCCAGCCGCTCTGCGATCTCCACCACGTTGCCCTGGCTGTCGAGCCACGCCCGCAGCGTCTCCAGCAACCGCTCCTGCTGCTTGCCCGTCATGTCCGCCAGCGGCGCGAACAGGCGGTGCCGCAGCGTGCCGACCAGGCCCGTGTCGGAGTTGACCAGCAACGTCGCCAGGTGCTCCTCGGCGCGCAGCACCGGGCGCGGCATCAGCACCCCGCGCTCGGCCAGCTGGAGGGCGTTGCGGGCCCACCGCAGGGAATCCGCGACCGACGCCAGCGGGACGCACGGGCCGATCGAGAGCCGGCAGTCCGGCAGGGCCACCTGCAGCGTCGCCAGCCGGGCGCCGCTGAGCTCGCCCGGGACCACCAGCTTCGGGTCGGGTGTGTCGAGCTCGGCGAGGATGTCCGCGTCCAGCCCGGCGTGGCGGCGGGCCGGGGCCACGCCGTCGGCCGGGCAGACCGCCACCGGCGTCGCGTCGGTCGGCACCGGCCAGCCGATCAGCTGGGCCAGCTCGGCGATCGCCTTCGGGGACGCGGGCGGCGTCTCGAGGATGAGGTGCAGCAGCTTGCGGCGCCACGTGTCGAGCGCGCCCGCCGTGCGCGCCTTCGCCTCCAGGTAGCCGTCGAGCGCGACCGAGGCCAGCTCGTCCATGAACGCCAGCATCGCGTCGGCCAGCTGGGACATCACCGCCGACGAAAGCCCGCTCCGGCGCCCGACGCGCATGATCCGCCGCCACGACACCCGCGCGCCGACCCGGTACGCCGACTGCAGCGTGTCGAGGCTGCGGCCTTCGCGCATTTCGTTCTGCCCCAGCCGGTGGTGCACCTCGTGGGACTGCTCCTTGGACACCGTCGGGTCGGCGATCTGCGCGACGAACAACGTGATCGCGTACTCGACGCCGGCGCGGATCGACTTGCCGTAAGGGCCGTCGAGCGGGCGCGCGTAGGCCGGGATGGTCGCGCGGATCTCGTCGACGATCTCGGCTGCGAGGCTGGCCAGCTCGGGCCGCAGGATGTCGGCGAGTTTGCGAGGCAGTGCGGCGGGCGGCGGCGCAGCGTGATCGAATCCGCGCTCCACCGACATCGCAGCTCCTTCGCTCCGCCCCGGGACCCCGGCCCGCGCACCCCGCCTGGCGCGGGGTGACACCGGACACATCGAAAAACTAGTCCCGAACGTGTCACACCTTCGAAGGGAAACCGATTTCTTGTCATCTTCGTGACAAGTTCACGAGGTCGGACTGCGGAACGCTGACAACCACCCCGCCGACTGCTCACGATTGTACGTACGAACGGGCGAACCCGGAACCGGCGCGCACGCCGTGCCGGACGCTTGTATCGTGTGGTTGATACAAGCGAGGAGGTCCGGACATGCCGTGGGACAACGTGCTCGCCGTCGCGCTCTTCACCGGGTTGATCGGCCTGGCGATCCTGATCGTGCTCTGGCCGGGCGAAAAGCACGGGAAACGCTTGCTCGAACGCTGGGGCGTGCCGGAGCCGGACGCCGCCGAGGTGGCGCTCGCCGTCCGGTACCTCAAGCGGCGCCGGCTCTGGTACCCGTGGCTCTACCTGGCGATCCCGCCCGTGCTCGACGACACCGGGCCCGGCTCGATCATCACGACGCTGCTGGTCGGCGGCTTGATCGCCGAACTCCTGGCCCAGCGGCCGTCTCGCACCGCGCGCCGCGAAGCCGTGCTGGCCCCGCGAACACTGCGCGACACCGTCCCGGTCTGGGCGCTGGTGCTGAGCGGCCTGGCGTCGGCGGCCGCGATCGTGCGCCTGGCCTGGACCGCGCAGTGGACGCTGCTGGCGGCGGCCGTCGGCACCACGGCGGTCTGCTGGGTGATCACGGCCCTGGCGGTGCGCCGCCCGGCGGCCGGGGAGCCGCGGGCCGACCTGGCCCTGCGCCGCCGCAGCGGGCGCGTCGCGATCGGGCTGGGGATCGCCGCCTGCGCGGCGATCGGCTGGCCGGCCGGGAACTTCGGGTCGCTGCTGGCGGTCGTCGCCGGCCTGGCCGCGTTCCTGGCGGTGACCGCACCGGTGAAACGGCAGCCGGCCCCGGCGTGAAGATCGTCGTCGACACCGAAACCGGCCTGGCGCCCTGGCGGCAGGTGCACGACCAGATCGTCCGCGCGGTGACGGCGGGGGCGCTCCCGGACGGGACGCGCCTGCCGCCGATCCGCCAGCTGGCCCGGGACCTGGGACTGGCGTCCGGAACGGTGGCCCGCGCGTACCGTGAGCTGGAGACGGCGGGCTGGGTGATGACGGCCCGCGCGCGCGGCACGGTCGTCACGACCCCCGCGAACCGCCCGGACCCGACGGCGCTGCTCCTCACCGCGGCGATCGAGTTCGCCACCCGTGCCCAGGACCTCGGCGCGGACGTGGAAGCGGCGGTGACCGCGGTCCGCGCGGCCTACGAGCCCGGCCAAGGTCCGTGAAACCCGCTCAGCGGTGGTCGAGGAGGCGGCCGATCGCGGCCAGGACCGGTTCCAGCACCTCGACCTGGCGGGACGTGCCCACGCACTCGGTGATCCCCGCGCCCACGACCTCGTACCCGGCCAGGGCGTCCAGCTCGGACACCAGCCGCTCGATCGGCCAGCCGTCCGGCTCGGGGTAGTGGAGGCCCGCGAATTCCGCGGGATCCAGCACGTCCAGATCCACGTGGACGTACAGCTTCTCCACGCCCACCAAGGCATCCACCGACGTGACCGCCAGCCCCCGCGCGATCGCCGCCCGTTCCTCCGGGTCGAACACGCGCGTCCCGGCGAGGGCCACGTTGCCGGGAGTCAGCGCCGGGGCGGCCGCGAACTCCGGGTCGCCCTCGCCGAACAGCGACCGCAGCACCATGCCGTGGAACGCGCCCGACGGGGACGACTCCGCCGTGTTCAGGTCGGCGTGCGCGTCGAACCACGCGACGCCCAGGCCCGGGCCGTGCCGGAAGCGGGCCACCCCGATCGGCACCAGCTCGACCCCGCAGTCGCCGCCGACCGTCAGGACCGGGCCGCCCGGGGCCTCCAGCGCCGCCAGCTGCGCCGCGCGGTTCGGGCCGGTCAGCACGGCCCGCGAAGCGATCCCACGGTCCACTTCGGACACTTCCCGCGTCTGCCGGACGTGGTGCACGGGCCGGCCGAGCACGTGCCCGGCCAGCTCCGCGAGCGCCAGGCAGCCGTCCGGCAGCTCCGCCGCTCGCGGTCCGACCGCACCCTGCCGCTGGGGCACCGCGTTGATCAGCATCCGGCGATGCTAGCGGTCACTCCAGGACGAGCAGAAGATCTCCGCCCTCGACCTGCTGGACGTTCGTGATCGCCAGCCGGCCGACCTTGCCCCCGGCGGACGCGGTGATCGACGCCTCCATCTTCATGGCCTCGATCGTCGCGACCGTGGCTCCGGCCTCGACCGTGTCGCCCTCGGCCACCTGCAGCGTGACGACGCCGGCGAACGGCGCCGCGACCTGCTTCGGGTTGCCCTTGTCCGCCTTCTCGGTCGCCGGGATGTCCGACGCGATCGACCGGTCGCGGATCTGGATCGGCCGCAGCTGGCCGTTGAGCGTCGACATCACCGTGCGCACGCCGCGCTCGTCGGCCTCGCCGATCGCCTCCAGCTCGATGAGCAGCCGCACGCCCGGCTCGAGGTCGACCTGGTACTCCTCCCCCGGCCGCAGCCCGTAGAAGAAGTCCTTGCTCGGCAGCACGGACGTGTCGCCGTACGCCTCGCGGTGCGCCTCGAACTCCTTGGTGGGCGCCGGGAACAGCAGGCGGTTGAGCGTCCGGCGGGGGTTCTCGGAAAGCGCCGTACGGTCCTCTTCGGACAGTTCCGCGACCGGCTTCGCCGCCGCCCGACCTTCGAGGGCCTTGGTGCGGAACGGCTCCGGCCAGCCGCCCGGCGGGTCGCCGAGCTCGCCACGCAGGAAGCCGATGACCGAGTCGGGGATGTCGAACTTGTTCGGCTCCGCCTCGAAGTCGGCCGGGGAGACGCCCGCGCCGACCAGGTGCAGCGCGAGGTCGCCGACGACCTTCGACGACGGCGTCACCTTCACCAGGTGCCCGAGGATCTTGTCGGCCGCCGCGTACATCGCCTCGATGTCCTCGAAGCGGTCGCCCAGGCCCAGCGCGATGGCCTGCGTGCGCAGGTTCGACAGCTGCCCGCCGGGGATCTCGTGGTGGTAGACGCGCCCGGTCGGCGACGCCAGCCCGGCCTCGAACGGCGCGTAGATCTTGCGCACGCTCTCCCAGTACGGCTCCAGGTCGCCGACCGCGTCCAGGTCGAGCCCGGTGGTGCGGTCGGAGTGGTCGGTGGCCGCCACGATCGACGACAGCGACGGCTGCGACGTCGTGCCCGCCATCGACGACACCGCGCCGTCCACGGCGTCCGCGCCCGCGTTGATCGCCGCGAGGTAGGTGGCCAGCTGGCCGCCCGCGGTGTCGTGGGTGTGGATGTGCACCGGCAGGTCGAACTCCTTGCGCAGCGCGGTGACCAGCCGGGTCGCCGCGGGCGCGCGCAGCAGCCCGGCCATGTCCTTGATCGCCAGGACGTGCGCCCCGGCGCCGACGATCTGCTCGGCCAGCTTGAGGTAGTAGTCGAGCGTGTAGAGCTTCTCGCCCGGGTCCGACAGGTCCGAGGTGTAGCAGAGCGCCACCTCCGCGACGGCGGAGCCGGTCTCGCGCACGGCTTCGATGGCCGGGCGCATCTGCTCGACGTCGTTGAGGGCGTCGAAGATCCGGAAGATGTCGATGCCGGTCTTCGTCGCCTCCTGGACGAACGCGTGCGTCACCTCGGTCGGATAAGGCGTGTACCCGACGGTGTTGCGCCCGCGCAGCAGCATCTGGAGGCAGATGTTCGGCACGGCTTCGCGCAGCGCGGCCAGCCGCTCCCACGGGTCCTCGGCGAGGAACCGCAGCGCGACGTCGTAGGTCGCGCCGCCCCAGCACTCCAGCGACAGCAGCTGCGGCAGCGTGTTCGCGACGACCGGCGCGACCGCGAGGAGGTCCTTCGTGCGGACGCGGGTGGCGAGCAGCGACTGGTGCGCGTCGCGGAACGTCGTGTCCGTGACGCCGATGTGCGGCGACTTCCGCAGCCACTCCGCGAACCCGCCCGGGCCGAGCTCGACGAGCTTCTGCTTCGACCCCGGGGCCGGCTGGGCGTCCTTGGGGAGCTTCGGCAGCTTCAGCGTCGCGTCCGGGGTCTTCGGGCGCTCGCCGTTCGGCTTGTTGACCGTCTGGTCGGCGAGGTAGGTCAGCAGGCGCGTGCCGCGGTCGGCGGACTGCCGCGCGGTGAGCAGCTGCGGGCGCTCCTCGATGAACGACGTCGTGACGCGCCCGGCGCGGAAGTCCTCGTCGTCGAGAACCGCCTGCAGGAACGGGATGTTCGTGGCGACCCCGCGGATCCGGAACTCGGCGACGGCGCGGCGCGCGCGGCCGACGGCGGTCTTGAAGTCGCGCCCGCGGCAGGTGAGCTTCACCAGCAGCGAGTCGAAGTGGGCGCTGATCTCGGTGCCGGAGAAGGCGGTGCCGCCGTCGAGCCGGATGCCCGAGCCGCCCGGGGAGCGGTAGGCGGAGATCATCCCGGTGTCCGGGCGGAAGCCGTTGGCCGGGTCTTCGGTGGTGATGCGGCACTGGAGCGCCGCGCCGCGCAGGTAGATCTTGTCCTGGCTCAGGCCGAGGTCGTCCAGGGTCTCGCCGGAGGCGATCCGGAGCTGCGACTGCACGAGGTCGACGTCGGTGACCTCTTCGGTGACCGTGTGCTCGACCTGGATGCGCGGGTTCATCTCGATGAAGACGTGGTTGCCCTGCTTGTCGAGCAGGAACTCGACGGTGCCGGCGTTGCGGTAGCCGATCTGCTTCGCGAACTTCACTGCGTCCGCGCAGATCCGGTCGCGCAGCTCGGGGTCGAGGTTCGGCGCCGGGGCGAGCTCGACGACCTTCTGGTGGCGCCGCTGCACCGAGCAGTCGCGCTCGTAGAGGTGGATGATGTTGCCCGCGCCGTCGGCGAGGATCTGCACCTCGATGTGCCGCGGCTCGACGACGGCCTTCTCGAGGAAGACGGTCGGGTCACCGAAGGCGGACTCGGCCTCGCGCGCGGCGGCCTCGATGGACTCGCGCAGCTGGGCGGGGTCCTCGACGCGGCGCATCCCGCGGCCGCCACCGCCGGCGACGGCCTTCACGAAGACGGGGAAGCCCAGGTCGCCGGCCGCCGCGACCAGCGCGTCGACGTCACTGGAGGGCTCGGACGACCCGAGCACCGGCACGCCGGCCTCCCGCGCGGCCTTGACCGCACGTGCCTTGTTGCCGGTGAGCTCGAGGATGTCGGCGCTCGGCCCGACGAAGGTGATGCCCGCTTCTTCGCACGCGCGCGCGAGATCGGGGTTCTCGGAGAGGAAGCCGTAGCCGGGGTAGACGGCGTCGGCCCCGGCCTTCTTCGCCGCGCTGACGATCTCGTCCACCGAGAGGTAGGCCCGCACGGGGTGACCGGGTTCGCCGATCTCGTACGCCTCGTCGGCCTTCAGCCGGTGCAGCGAGTTGCGGTCTTCGTGGGGGAACACGGCGACCGTGCCCGCGCCCAGTTCGAAGCCGGCGCGGAACGCGCGGATGGCGATCTCGCCGCGGTTGGCCACCAGCACCTTGCGGAACATGCCCGGTCCTTCCCGTATGGATCGGTAAGTCAACGCACGTTACCCGGTTCTTCCCGCTCTGCGGGAGTTCAGTACCAGGTGATGGACATCATGCGCCGCGGAAGATTGGCCGGGAGCGCGTCCGGGCAGCTTCTCAGGATCCCGACGGCGCGTAAAGCAGCCGGTTGGCCGTGCCGTCCGGGACCCCCTTGAGCGCGTCCGGCGTCGCCGCCTGAACAAGCGCTTGGTCCACCTGGTCGGGCGCCGCTTCCGGGTGCTGGGCGCGGTACAGCGCCGCCACCCCCGCCGCGAACGCCGCCGCCATCGACGTGCCCGATTCCGGGCCCGCGCCCGTGCCGCCGGCGAGCGGAGTCGGGACCGCCACCCCCGGCGCGTACAGGTCGACGTCCTGGCCGAAGTTCGACTTCGGGTCGGGGTGGTCCTGGGCGTCGGTGGCCCCGACCGTCAGCGCCTCCGGCACCCGGCCCGGGGAGAACCCGCTCGCGTCCGCCGTCTCGCTGCCCGCCGGGACGGCGATCGGGACCACCGCCGCCAGCCGCTTCACCGCCGCGTCGAGCTGGTCGTTCGGCACGCCGCCGATGCCGAGGACGGCGACCGCCGGCTGCTGGGCGTTCTGCGCGACCCAGTCGATGCCCGCGATGATCTGGTCGGTGGCGCCGCCGCCGTCCTTGTCGAGCACCCGCACCGGCACGATCTGCGCGCCCTTCGCGACGCCGTAGTCCTTGCCCGCGGCGATCCCGGCGAGGCGCGTGCCGTGGCCGTTGGTGTCGGACGTGTCGGAGCCGCCGTTCAGGAAGTCCCGCCCGGGCGCGACGCGGCCCTGGAAGTCGGGGTGCTTCGCGTCGACGCCGCTGTCGATCACGTAGATCGTGACACCGGAAGCGTCGCTCCCGTAGTGGTAGGCGTGGTCGAGCCCGGCGCGCTGGTCGATCCGGTCGAGCCCCCAGCTGGGCGGATCCGGCTGCACCCCACCGGCGGCGACGGCCGGCGTCTGTCCGGCGAACACGATGGCCACGGCGGCGAGCAGGATCCTCATGATCGTCGTCGTACCCCGGCGGAGGCGGGGCGACAACTCAGGACTGTCGCCCGTTCGGCTGATTCCGGAGCCGGACACCCCAGACGACGGTGAGCACCAAGAGCCCGGCGAGTCCCACGCCCGCGGTGATTTCGCCGGCGAGGATCACCGAAGTGTTGTCCCGGAGGGTCGAATACGTCGGGCCCAGCACCCCCGCAAGCCCCGCAGTCCCGGCGCCCAGCACGGCACACGCGACCGCCGGCGGGCGCAGAGCCGCCACGGCGACCACCAGCAGGAGGACCAGGAGCGGGCCGAGCGTGAAGTAGGCCGTGGCACGGCCGGCTTCGCTCGAGTCGACCTGGTCCAGATCGTTGAGCTGAGTGATCCAACCCTCCGTGACCACTCCGGCGAGCGCTACCGCCACCCAGGGCTGCCAGCCCCGCACGCGGCCGGCGCCGAACGCGAGACCCGGGCTGCGGCGCAGCGCCGCGAGCGCGAGCAGGGCCGCGACCACCACCGCGGCGTGGGCGATCAGCTCGAAGACGTAGCCCGCGTTCAGTTCGGTGTCCGAGGAGCTCGCACCGAGGGTGATCCCTTCGCCGACGAACCGCAACAGTCCGAAGAGCGCGGCGAAGCCGGTGCCCAGCAGGACGGCCGGACCGATCCGCCGCCTCGTCCGCGGTGCCATGGCAAGGACCCCGCCCAGCAGCGCGCAGCCCGCGACCACGATGGCGTAGAACGGCATGCCGGGCCGGTACTGGCCGAGGGTGTACTCGTCGTAGCGGTAGTTCAGGCCGAGCCCGATCACCGCGAACATCGCCCCGGCGATCGCGATGATCCCGGCGGTGCCGGCGACGGGATCCGCCTGCTCGGCCGGGCTCGCAGGTGGCCGCGCTTCCGCTTCCACTTCCGCAACGACGGGTTCAGGCACGGAGCCGGAATCGACCGCCACCACGGGTTCGGAGGCACGATCCCCTCCGTCGACAGCTGGGTCAGACGCACCCAATGTGGCGTTGGGTGCGTCCAACGCACCCAATGTGGCGTTCGGTGCGTCCAACGCACCCAATGTGGCGTTCGGTGCGTCCAACGCACCCAATGTGGCGTTCGGTGCGTCCAACGCACCCAACGCCACATTGGGGCGCTCCGGCGGCTCGAATTCCGGCCCGGTCTCCGGTGCCGCCTCGGCTACCGGCTCCGGCTCGGGTGCCGGGACCGGCGCCGGGACCGCCTCGATCTCCACCGCCACCACGGCGTCCCCGGTCGGCCCGGTCACCACGACCTTCCCCTGCCGCACGCCCGGCTCCCCGGCCGTCACCGACAGTTCGGCACCCGAAGCCGTCGGCGTGACCGCGATCCACGCGTGTGACGCCTCGAACCGCACCTCCCGCGCCACCGGTGGCCCCGACACCCGCAGCGACGCCGAGGCACGCGCACCGGACACAGCCGACAACCGCACCGACGGCACGTCCACCCGCACCACCGCGAACCCGAGCGCGTCCGAAGCCGCCGCCGCGACGTGCTGGATGTCCGTGGCCGCCATGGACTTCAGCGCCTCGAACGCTCCCATCGCCACCGCGAGGTTGTCGCTCGCCAACCGGCGGCGCAGCTCCGCCACCGCGCCCAGCCGCGTGAACGGGTTCTCCGCTGTGATCGCGCCCGCGAGGTCGGCCGGGATCGGGGACGGCTTGATCCGGCGGCGCCTGCTCTTCGCCAGGTACAGCTCGCCCTGCATCTCGATGTCGCGGCTCGGCGTCTGCTTCGGGTTGCGCTCGCGGACGCGGTCGAACAGGTACTCGTACAGCTCCCCCAGCGCGATCCAGCCGTCCTCGTCGCGGTCCGCCTCCCCCGTGCGCAGCCCCTCCACCAGCGCCGCCGTGAACACCGACGGCTGCGCGGGCTGCCCCTCGGCCAGCCGGGCGCCCTCGAAGGCGTACTCGATCGAGTTCGACGCCGTGATGACCGCGCGGCCGCGGCCGCCGCGGAAACTGTCGAGCACGTTCGCGTCGCCCGACGCGCGTACCGCCACGCCCTGCCCGAACGCCCCGCCGTAGCAGCAGTCCAGCAGCAGGACGACGCTGCGCGAGCGGCTCTGCCGGAGGCACTGCTGCACGAACTGCGCGGGCACCGCCGTGGACCGGAGCCGGTCGGGCCGGGTGTTGCGCGCGGCGAAGTACAGCCCGCCCGAGTCGTCCTTCAGGCCGTGGCAGGAAAAGTGCATCAGGAGGACGTCGTCGGGCCGGCCCTCGGCGCAGAGGTCCTCGATCTCCGCCTGCACGACGTGCGCGGTCTCGTTGCGGACCACCCGCACCTCGAAGTCGCTGATCGCCCGGTCGGACAGCACCTCCACGAGGGCGTCCGCGTCCGCCGCGGGCGAGCCCAGCCGCTGCAGCCCCGCGTTGTCGTACTCGCCGTTGGCGACGATCAGCGCTCGCCTTCGCCCGGCCATACCGGTATGGAAACGCCCCTCGGCCCCGGCACGGCAACGGCCGAACGGGCAGACCTAACCGGCGGCGTCCTGGAAAATCGTTTCCTGCCCTTTCAGGCAGACGACGGCGTCGAAGGCCGCGGCCACGTCGACCGGCACGGAAGTGTGCGCGTGCCGGATGCTCGACGCGGCCGGCCGCGCGACGACGCACGGCGCGTCTTCGGCCAGTGCCGCCTCGACGCTGCCCTCCGCGGGCGCGTCCAGGGCCTGCTCGAATATCCGGAACCCGAGCCGGCCGTCCGGGTCGGGCGCGAGGCCGGTCGTCGTCCCCGAGACGGCGGTCAGCGCGAGCGCGAAGTACTTCTCGCCCAGTTCCGCGGCCAGGTGGGTCCCCGCCGACGGCGCCGTCATCCCGGGCATCGGCGAGAACGGCACCCGCTGGAGGTGTCCGTTGTGGAGCATCAGGACGATCTTCTCGCCCGGGTGCAGCCGGCGCAGCAGCCGCACGGTCGCCGCCATGTACGTGTCCCGCGACGAACTCTGCGGTTCGGGCGCGCGGCCCGCCGTCAACGCGGCCAGCTCCCGCAGGTAGAGGTCGATCCGCAGCGCGCCCTCGGCGTGGTGCGCGGCGACTTCGCCGTAAACGTGCGCCAGTGACTCCACGTGTCCTCTGAGGACGGTCAATGCGGTCGTCGCCGCGTCCCGCGCCTCGGCACTCATCGCCCCGTGGAGACCCGGTGCGACCGCACTGCTGACCGACGCATAAGGCTCACAAGCCGCCAACGCGTTGTCCACAAGGGACACATTGGCCGGGTCCACGCGCAGGACGTGCTCGCGGACCGCCCGCAGGGAAGGCACCGGCGACCCCGCCGAACTCGGCAGGTCCAACCCGGCGAACCGGACACCGCGGCCGCGCAGCCACGTCAGCATCGAGTGCACCTCGGCCGAATCGCCGAGGCCGAAGGTGAAGCCGTCCCGCGCGATGTCGGCGACGTCCCCCGGGCCGCCGGACAGCCAGGTGTCGACCAGGTGCCCTTCGGGAAACCCACCTTCGAAGCCGAGGACGGTGAACCCGCGTTCGGAGACCAGGTGCCGGAGGAGGCGGTCGCGCAGCACCCCGAACTCACGGATGTGATGGTTGTTCTCGCCGATGGCGACGACCTCGGCGTCGCCGATCAGGTCGGCGATCTCGGTGATGGCGACGGTTCCTGGCATACTGGGCACACTAACGCAACAGGAGTAGCAGTTGGCAACCGAGATTTCCGGCACGCGGCGGCCGGGCGGACGCACCGAGCGGACCCGCCTCGCCGCGTTGAACGCCACCCTCGAGCTGCTCGGCGAACGCGGCTACGCCGAGCTGACGGTCGAGGCGGTCGCCGAACGCTCCGGCGTGCACAAGACGACGCTGTACCGCCGGTGGGAGTCCGCCGAAGGCCTGGTCGCGGCCGCCCTGCTGATGGGCACCGAGCAGGAGTGGACGGCCCCGGACACCGGTTCCCTGGAAGGCGACCTGCGCGGGATCAATCTCGAGCTGGTGCACTACTTCACCTCGCCGGGCGAGCGAGAGCTCCCGACGGCGTCGATTTCGGCGGCCTTCCTCTCCTCCCGCGCGGCGGACGCGCTGCAGGAGTTCTACGTCGACCGCCACGCGCGCTCGGCGGTGGTGGTCGACCGGGCCGTCGAACGCGGTGAAGTCCCGCCGGGCACGGACGCGGTCGAAGTCGTACGGGTGGCGTGCGGGCCGATCTTCTACCGCCTGTTCGTCTCACGCGAAGGAGTGACGCCACGGGACGCCGATCTCGCCGCGAAAGCCGCCGCGGCCGCCGCGAAAGCGGGAGTGTTCACCGCAACCGCAGACGGAACCGCGTCTCCTCCAGCGTGACGCGCCCCTCGTCGATCGTCTCGGTCTGGGTGGCGCCGTCGTCCACCCAGCCCTGCCGGACGTAGAAGGCCTTCGCGCGCTCGTTCGTCGACAGCACCCACAGGACGGCGCTGTCCCCGGACATCTCTTCGACGACCCGGTCGTGCAGCGCCCGGCCGAGGCCCCGCCCCCAGTACCCGGGCAGCAGGTACAGCGCGTAGAGCCGAGCGTCTCCGTACGCGGCGAACCCCGCGATGACGCCGTCCTCCTCGGCGACCAGCACCGGGCCCCCGTCGCCGATGCGCCGGGCCCACGACGCGGCGCGCGACTCCGCCGAGAGCCGGGCGAGGAAGTCCGCCGGGATCAACCCCGCGTACGCCGCCTGCCACGACCGCACGTGGACCTCGCCGATCGCGGTCGCGTCGGCCACCGTGGCGGCACGGATGGTCAACTCTTCTCCAGGTACTCCGCACGCTCGACGTCGACGACGTCGGCGACCATCTGCGCCAGGCCGGAGTACTTCTTCAGGTCCGGGTCCTTCTCCACGATCTCCTGCGCGCTCGCCCGCGACGCGGCGATCACGTCCTCGTCCCGCAGCAGCGACAGCAGCTTGAGCCCGGACCGCTTCCCGGACTGCGCGGCGCCGAGGATGTCGCCCTCGCGGCGCAGCTCCAGGTCGAGGCGCGACAGCTCGAAGCCGTCGGTCGTCGACTCGACCGCCGCCAGCCGCTCGCGCGTCGCGGTGCCGTCGAGGGCCTCGGTGACCAGCAGGCAGACGCCCGGGTTGCTCCCCCGGCCGACACGGCCGCGCAGCTGGTGCAGCTGGCTGACGCCGAACCGGTCGGCGTCCATGATCACCATCGCGGTCGCGTTCGGGACGTTGACGCCGACCTCGATCACCGTGGTGGCCACGAGGACGTCGAGCTGCGCCGCGGAGAACGCGCGCATCACGGCGTCCTTCTCGTCGGCCGGCATCCGGCCGTGCAGCACGCCGATCTTCAGCCCCTGCAACGCGCCGTGCTCCAGGTCGGGCGCGACGTCGAGGACCGCGAGCGGCGGCCGCTTGTCGCTCTTGTCCGACGGCGGCTCGTCGCCGATCCGCGGGCACACGACGTAGGCCTGGTGGCCCTTGCCGACCTCTTCGCGGACCCGTTGCCAGATCCGGTCGAACCAGGCCGGCTTTTCGGCGACCGGCACGACCGTGGTGGAGATCGGCGAGCGCCCGACCGGCATCTCGCGCAGCGCGGACACCTCGAGGTCGCCGTACACGGTCATCGCGACCGTGCGCGGGATCGGCGTCGCGGTCATGACGAGGACGTGCGGGCTCGTGTCGCCGGCGCCGCGGGTGCGCAGCGCGTCCCGCTGCTCGACGCCGAACCGGTGCTGCTCGTCGACGACGGCGAGGCCGAGGTCGGCGAACTCGACGTGGTCCTGGATCAGCGCGTGCGTGCCGACGACGATGCCCGCTTCGCCGCTGACGATCTCCAGCAGCGCCTTCTTGCGCTCCTTCGCGCCCATCGACCCGGTTAGCAGCGTGACGCGGGTGGCGTTCTCGGCCGCCCCCAGCTCGCCCGCCTGGCCGAGGTCGCCGAGCATCTCCCGCAGCGAGCGCGCGTGCTGCGCGGCGAGGACCTCGGTCGGCGCCAGCATGGCGGCCTGCCGCCCGTTGTCGACGACCTGCAGCATCGCCCGCAGCGCGACGATCGTCTTGCCCGAGCCGACCTCGCCCTGCAGCAGCCGGTTCATCGGGTGCTCGGAGGCGAGGTCGGTGGCGATCTCCTCGCCGATCCCCCGCTGGCCCGCGGTCAGGTCGAACGGCAGCCGCTTGTCGAAGGCGTCCATCAGACCGCCGCTGACGTGCGGGTTCGCCTTCGCCGGCCGCGAGACGGCCGAGTGGCGCCGCTGCGCGAAGATCAGCTGGACGGCCATGGCCTCGTCCCACTTGAGGCGTTTCTTCGACGCCTCCAGGTGCGCCCAGTTGTCCGGGCGGTGGATGCCGTGCAGCGCGGTGTCGAGGTCGGAGAGGCGGTGCAGCCGCCGCAGCTCCGCCGGCATCGGGTCGTCGTCGACTTCGAGGACGTCGAGCACCTGGCGCACGCACTTCGCGATCGACCACGTCGGCATGCCCTGCGCCGCCGGGTACACCGGGATGATCGCGGCGAGGAAGTCGTCCATCGCCTCGGCCTCGCGGTCGGCCTCGAACAGCTCGTACTCGGGGTTGGTCAGCTGCAGGGTGTCGCGGAAGGCGGACACCTTGCCGGCGAACAGGCCGGTCTTGCCGGGGACGAGGTCCTTCTCGCGCCAGGCCTGGTTGAAGAAGGCGCAGGTGAGCCGGCGCTTCCCGTCGGTGATCACCATGTCGAGGATGGTCCCGTTGCGGGACTTCATCCGCCGCTTGCTCACCTTTTCGACGCGCGCCAGCACGGTGGCGTGCTCGCCGAGCTCGAGGCCCGCGATGTCGGTGAGCTCGCCGCGCTCGGCGTAGCGGCGCGGGTAGTGGCGCAGCAGGTCGCTGACCGTCTCGATGTCCAACGCCGTGGCGAGCGCCTTCGCCGTCTTGGCGCCCAGCAGCAGCGGCAGCTTGTCGCGCAGTCCGGCCATCGGCTATTCGACTCCCATCAGCAGCACGGCCTCCGCCTGGCCACTGGCGTAGCTGGTCAGCTCCACCTCCGGGTGCTCCAGCCGCACCTGCTCGGCGAGCTCCTCGGCGACGCCGGGCGGGGCGGCGACCCCGCTCAGCACCGTCACCAGCTCACCGCCGAGCGCCAGCATCCGGTTCAGCACCTTCATCGCGGCCGCGACCAGGTTCGTCTCCGACGCCGGTGCCGGCTCGATCAGCACCACCTCGTCGTCGACCAGGCCGACCACGTCGCCGGACTGGGCCCGGCCCACCCAGGTTAGCGACTCCTCGCGCGCGATCCGCAGTTCGCCACGCCTGGTCGCGGCGGCCGCCTCGGCCATCGCGACGACGTCGTCGTTCGTGCGGCGCCCGGCGTCGTGCACCGCGAGGGCGGCCAGGACCTGCACCGGCGAGACGCACGGGATGACCACGACGTCCCGGTCGGCGGCCATCGCGTGCCCGGCCGCCGCGTCGACGGCCGCGGTGAGCGCGACGCTGCCCGGCAGCACGGTGACGTGCCGCCCGGCGGCTTCGTTGAGCAGGCTGATCACGTCCTCGACGCTCGGGGTTCCGCCCTCGGGCACGGCCAGCACCGGGATGCTCTCGGCACGCAGCAGCTCGGCCAGCTCGCCGCCGTGCACGACGGCGACGACCGTGCGATCGATCCCGCCGCCCGGCTCGATCGGCGTGGGTGTGAGCAGCGGCTCGACGCGGATCTTGCGCGGGCGGCCGAGCGCGAGCCCGGCCTCGATGGCGGCGCCGATGTCGGCGCAGTGGACGTGCACGGCGTGGCTGCCCGAGCCGTCGCCGGCCACGGTGACGCTGTCGCCGAGGCCGCTCAGCTCCTTGCGCAGGGTCGGCAGGCTCTGCTCGTCGACGCCGTCGAGCAGGTACATGACCTCCCACGCGAAGGCCTGTTCTCCGGCGGTGGGGACTTCCAGGGCGTGCTCCCGCTCGAGCGCGGTGCCGGTGAGCACGCCGACCAGGGCGTCGAGCACGGCGACGAGCCCGCGGGCGCCGGCGTCGACGACCCCGGCCTTGGCCAGCGCGGGCAGCTGCAGAGGCGTCTTCTCGAGGGCGTGCGCGGCTTCCTTCGCGGCCTCCTGGGCGACGTCGGCCAGGGAGCGGGTGTCGTCGCGCACGGCGAGGGCGACGGCGTGCAGGACGGTGAGGATGGTCCCGGCGACCGGGCGGCTGACGGCGCCGGTCGCGACCTCGTCGGCGTGCCCGAGTGCCCTGGCCAGCCACCCGCCGTCCAGGTCGCCTTCGGCGCGGTCGGCCAGCCCGCGCACGACCTGCGAGAGGATCACCCCGGAGTTGCCCTTGGCCGAAGCGACGGCGCCGCGCGCGAGGATCTTCAGCGCTTCGGCGGCGTCCTTCGGTTGCGCGGCTTCGAGTTCCTTCGCCGCGCCGGTCATCGTGAAGAGCATGTTGGAGCCGGTGTCGGAGTCCGCGACGGGGTAGACGTTGATCTCGTCGATGGCCGGGCGCAGGCTCGCCAGGCTGTGCACACAGCCCGTCGCCCAGGCCGACACCATCGCCGTGTCCAGCACCCGCACCCCGTAACCTCCTGACCGGTCCGAGGCAGCGTATCGACCCGGTGCGGAACCTCGCGAAGCCAGTAGTTACTATGGTCGAGTTGCCCAGTGCATCTGGGCTCATCTCTATGACCCAGATCCAAAGGAGTTCGACGTGGCTGCCGTGTGCGACGTCTGTGGCAAGGGACCCGGCTTCGGCAAGTCGGTCTCGCACTCCCACCGCCGTACCAACCGCCGGTGGAACCCGAACATCCAGACC
>NZ_JBFBBQ010000057.1:0-56508 GCF_040682775.1 Amycolatopsis sp. NPDC051106
GGCTTCTTCTTCGCCATGGGATCCATGATGAGGGACATCCCTTCCAGGAGCTCCCGCCCCTGATCAGAGGTGTCCGCCAAACCGGGTCAAGCCCATGGCGCCGGACGCCAGGAATGAGTCATTCACTGCATGGAAAGCACCCCAGCGTGGGGCGGCGAGTGGGCTCAGGCGCGCGCCCACCGCTGGTTCGCTTGTCCGTTGCAGCTCCACAGGATTGCGTGGGTCCCGTTGGCCGCACCCGCCCCCTCCGCGTCCAGGCAAAGTCCGGATTGGACGTTCCGCACCGACCCGTCCGCACCGAACGTCCACTTCTGGTTGGCCTGCCCGCTGCACGGCCAGCTGATCACCCGCGTGCCGTTCGTGGTGCCCTGGTGGTCGGCGTCGAGGCACTTGTCGCCGAACACGCGGACCTCGCCGGTCTCCCACGTCGTCCACAGCTGGTTCGCCGCCGTCTGGCAGTCCCAGATCAGCGTGCCCGCCCCGGCCGCCGTCGAAGCGTTGTCGACGTCGAGGCAGCGCCCCGAACCCGCGCCGCGCAGCCGTGAGGTCGTCGCAGCGAGCGGGGCGCCGCCGGAGACGCGGTACGCCGCGGCACCGTGCGCCGGCACGCTCGCGGAGATCGCGCCGCCGGTCGTCGAAGTCGCGCCGGTCCACACGTCGGTCAGGGTGAACGACGTGCCGGAAAGCCCGATCTGCGCCGCGGTCGTGCTCACCGTGGTCGTCGCACTCCCGCGGTTGAGCAGCCCGACCGCGACCGACCCGTCCGCGAGGGGCTTGGCGAAGACCTCGACGTTGCCGTCGTCACGCACCCGGCGGCCGCCCGCGCCGAGGCGGTCCTGGTCGATCGCCAGCAGGCGCGGGTTCCGCAGCACCGCGCTGATGTCGGCCGACATCGTGCGGATGTCGTTGCCCGCCATCAGCGGCGCGGCCATCAGCGCCCACAACGCGAAGTGGGCGCGCGACTCGGTCAGCGACAGCCCGGGCCGGCCGACCACGAGCATGTCCGGGTCGTTCCAGTGGCCCGGGCCGGCCTGCGCGGCCAGCGGGGCGGTGACGTCGAGGACGTTGCCGACCCCCATCGGGTAGCTGTTGGTGTTGCCGTTCTGCCAGATGTCCAGCAGGTCTTCGGTGGTGCGCCAGAGGTCCGCGACCTGGCCCCAGTCGTACTTGTCCCCGGTGATGGCGTGGTAGCTGTTGGGGTTGATGCTGTAGACGATCGGCCGTCCGGTGGCGCGCACCGCGTCGCGCATGATCGTGAACCGGGCGACCTGCTCGTCGCGCGTGCCGGCGGGGGAGCACCAGTCGTACTTGAGGTAGTCCACGCCCCACGACGCGAAGGTGTTCGCGTCCTGGACCTCGTGCCCCGCGCTGCCGGTGGACCCGGGGTAGGTGCCGGTGCGCTGGGCGCAGGTGCGGTCGGTCGGCACCTGGTAGATGCCGAACTTCAGGCCGCGGCCGTGGATGTAGTCGCCCAGCGCCTTCATCCCGCTCGGGAACTTCGACGAGCTGGCGCGCAGGGCACCCGAGGAGTCGCGTTGCGGGTCGAACCAGCAGTCGTCGACGACGATGTACTGGTAGCCCGCGTCCTTCATCCCGGACGAGACCATCGCGTCGGCCGCCTGGCGGATCGCGGTCTCGGTGACGCCGCAGCCGAAGCTGTTCCAGCTGTTCCAGCCCAGCGGCGGGGTGAGCGCGGGACTGCCGGGCGCGGCCACAGCGGCCGGTGCCGCCGGGGTCACGGTGGCCACGGCCAGCGCGGTGGCCGCGGCGGTGAGCAGGTGCAGGATGCGGTGACGTGGTCGAACGGGCATCGTCGCCCCTTTCCGGGAGTTCGAGCGGAGTGGCGGCCGGCCGGTGCCGAAGCGCTCGTTCACCCGGGCCGGCCGCCGTGGTCGTGCCGTCAGGAGGTGAACTGCCACCAGTTGACGTTGAACAGGTAGCCGCTGCCCCCGGTGAACCGGAGGTACAGGTCGTGCGTCCCGGTCGCCCCGGTCACCGGGCAGGACACGCTCGTCCACGCCTGCCAGCCGCCCGTCCCCGGCACGGTGCAGGTTCCCACCAGCGTGCCGCCGGTGCTGTCCAGCCGGAGCTCGATCCGGCCGCCGGCGGCCGCGGAGGCCACTCGCGCGGTGAAAGACCGGGCACCGGCGCCGAAGGCGGCCCCCTTGACCTTGATCCAGTCACCGTTTTCGAGGTAGCCGACGTTCATCCCGCTCTCGGTGGACGCCTCGGTCTCGACGCCGGACTCCCAGGCGATCGTCTCCGCTTCCTGCCGCGTGTACGGGTTCAGCGTGCCGACCTGCGGGGCGCCCGTGGTGCTCATGGTGAGCGTCGGGATGCTGCCGTCGGCGTTGTAGGAGAACTTCTCCACGGCGACCGAGCGCGTGTAGCCACCGCCGCCCGGCAAAGCGCCATCGTGGTAGAAGAAGTAGGAGTTCCCGTTGAAGTCGATGACACCCGGGTGGTTGGTGAAGCTGCTGCCCTGGGTGGGCATGACCGTCCCGCGGTAGGTCCACGGCCCGGTCGGGCCGGGAGCGGTCGAGTAGCCGATGAACTCCGAGCAGCACTTCGCCGCGAAGACGTTGTAGTACAAGCCGTTGCGCTTGTAGACCCACGGTCCTTCCTCGAACAGGGTCGGCCGGTTCGCGTCGCCGGTGCGCGTGCCGAACCCGGCGGTGGTGAGCGGGATCTGCGTCGGTCCGCTCGAGTAGGAGATCATGTCGGCGTTGAGCTTGACGTACCACAGGTGCGGGTTGCCCCAGTACAGGTACGCCTGCCCGTCGTCGTCGACGAACACCGTCGGGTCGATCTCGCCGTTGCCGACGAGCGGGTGCCCGAGCGCGTCGCGGAACGGCCCGGTGGGGCTGTCCGCCACGGCCACGCCGATGGCCATCGCGCCGGTCGCCCGGACCGTCATGGGGACGTACCAGTAGAACTTGCCGTTGCGGTAGACGGTCTGTCCCGCCCAGGCGTTGGAACTCGCCCAGGTGAAGCTGGCCAGGTTCAACGGGGAGCCGTGGTCGGTCCAGTTGACCATGTCCGCCGACGACCACACCCGCCATTCCTTCATGGTGAAGTACGTCGAGGCGTCTTCGTCGTGGCCGGTGTAGAGGTAGACGCGGCCGTTGTACACCAGCGGTGCCGGGTCGGCGGTGTAGATGGTCTGGATGATCGGGTTGTCCGCCCGCGCCACCGCGGGGAAGAGCCCCAGCAGGCACAGCAGCCCGGCGATCAGGGTGAGTCCGCGCCGGGGCTTGAAGAGCGCCGAAGGGGAGGACGCGACTTTCACGGGTGCTCCTTGGGTTGTGGTCACCGTTGCTCGCGCTCCAGAGCCAGGCGAAGAGCAGTGTGGCACGGCGATGTTCACGCTCACAAGCATTCGCCGTGCCGCCTGAAAGTTTCACCTGGCCCGTACGGCCCACGCTGGGGTTTCGCCGTGTGTCCCGATTGGTTTCGCCGCCGGGGTTGACCCTCGCCTTTGCGTGAGCCTAAACAGTGTTAACGCTAACGCGCTCCGAAGCCGACCGCCCGAACCCTTCGTCGGAAGCGAGAACTGCCATGCTGCCAACCCTGTTCCGGAGGGTGCGAGCCTCGATGGTCGCGGTCGTCGTCCTGGCCGGGACAGTGGTGGCGGGCGCCGCGCCGGCCGAGGCCGCCACCTCGATCACGATCAACGGCGGTTCGGCCGGCCGCACGTTCGACGGCGTCGGCGCGGTCAGCGGCGGGGGTGGCAACAGCCGCCTGCTGATCGACTACCCCGAGCCCCAGCGCGGCCAGATCCTCGACTACCTCTTCAAGCCGGGGTACGGCGCCGCGCTGCAGATCCTCAAGGTGGAGATGGGCGGGGACACCAACTCCACCAGCGGGGCGGAGCCCAGCCACGCGCACTTCCGCGGCGACCTCGACTGCAACCGCGGGTACGAGTGGTGGATCATGGAGCAGGCCAAGGCACGCAACCCCGGCATCAAGCTCGTGGGCCTGCCCTGGGGCGCGCCGGGCTGGATCGGCAACGGCACCTTCTTCTCCAACGACCTCACCGATTACTACCTCTCGTGGCTCGGGTGCGCCAAGCAGCACGGGCTGACGATCGACTACCTCACGAGCGTCCAGAACGAGAAGCAGTGGAGCGCCGACTGGACCGTCACCCTCCGCAACGCGCTCAACGCCAACGGGTACAGCGCCGTCAAGGTCATCTCCGGTGACTCGTGGCCGGGGGACTGGGGACCCGCGAGCGCCGTCTCGACGAACACGGCCTACCGCAACGCCACCGACGTGCTCAGCGCCCACTACACGTGCGGCTACCTCAGCGCGCAGACGTCCTGCAGCGTCCCGGCCAGCGTCACCAACACCGGCAAGACGCTGTGGTCGAGCGAGAACGGCTCCCAGGACTACAACGACGGCGCCAAGCCGCTGGCCCGCGGCATCAACCGCGTCTACCTCGACGGCAAGATGACCGCGTACCTCAACTGGGACCTCATCGCCGCGACGACGCCCAACATCCCGTGGCCGACGGTGGGGCTGATCCTGGCCAACCAGCCGTGGTCGGGGTACTACTCGGTCGGCAAGGACGCCTGGGCGCTGGCGCACACCACGCAGTTCACCGCGCCCGGCTGGAAGTACCTCGACGCCTCGAGCGGCTACCTCGGCGGGAACCGCGCCAACGGCAGCTACGTCTCGCTGAAGTCCCCGAGCACCAACGACTACAGCACGATCATCGAAACCATGGACGCCACTTCGGCGCAGACGCTGAACCTGAACGTCACCGGCGGGCTGTCCATCGGCCAGGTGCACGTGTGGGCGACCAACCTGAACTCGAACAACGCCGCGGACCACTTCGTGCACACCACCGACATCACGCCGTCCGGCGGAGCGTTCACGCTGACCGCCCAGCCCGGCTACCTGTACACGATCACGACGACCACCGGGCAGGGCAAGGGCACCGCGACCAGCCCGTCACAGGGTTCGCTGAACCTGCCCTACAGCGACGACTTCGACGGGTACGCGAAGGGCAAGGAAGCCAAGTACCTGATGGACATGGAGGGCGCGTTCGAGACGTCGGCCTGCGGCGCCGGCCGCGCGGGCACCTGCGTGCGCCAGGCTGCGCCGCAGAAGACGATCCCTTGGAAGAAGTTCGTCGATCCCTACGCGCTGCTGGGCAACGTGGCCTGGAGCAACTACACGGTCAACGCGGACGTGCTGCTGGAGAAGGCCGGGTACGTCGAGCTGCTCGGCCGGGTCGGCTCGCAGGACACGGGCAACCAGGGTGCGGTGAACGCCTACTACCTGCGCGTCAGCGACACCGGCGCCTGGTCGATCCGGCGCAACAACACCAGCCAGCAGGTCACCACGCTGCGCAGCGGCACGACGACCGCGCTCGGCACGAACAGCTGGCACAAGCTGTCCTTGGGCTTCTCCGGCAGCACCATCACCGCTTCCGTCGACGGCACGGTGCTCGGCACGGTCACCGACAGCACCTTCCCGGCCGGCCAGGCCGGGATCGGCACGGGCACGGGGGAAACCGCCCAGTTCGACAACCTCGCCGTGACCGGTTCGGGCGGCGGATCGACGTCGGTGCTGCGCAACACCGCTTCGAGCCGGTGCCTCGACGTCCCGAGCGCGTCGCAGACCAACGGCACCCAGGTGACGTTGTGGGACTGCAACGGCGGCGGGAACCAGCAGTGGACGCTCACCTCCGGCAAGCAGCTCCAGGTGTACGGCGCCAAGTGCCTCGACGCCGAGGGCGCGAGCACCGCGGCCGGCACCCGGGTGATCATCTGGGACTGCACGAACGGCACCAACCAGCAGTGGAACGCCAATGCCGACGGGACGATCACGGGTGTCCAATCAGGACTGTGCGTCGGCCCGAACGGTGGCGGCACCGGCAACAGCACGCCGGTGACCCTGCAGGCCTGCACGGGCGGCGGTGCCCAGAAGTGGACACGGAGCTAGCCCCGGCGATGACCCCTTTCGACGACGGAACGAGGTTGTGATGACCATCAGCCCATCCCGGTGGCGGACCACGCTGGCCGCCACGGCGGCCGCGGGCCTCGCGGCGAGCGCCCTGGTGCTGCTTCCCGGCACCGCCGCGGCGGCGAGCACGCTGGGGGCCGCGGCGGCGCAGAGCGGCCGGTACCTCGGCGCCGCCATCTCCACGAGCCACCTCGGGGAGTCGGCCTACGTGAACACGTGGACGTCGGAGTACAACGGCGTCACCCCGGAAAACGAGATGAAGTGGGCCACGGTCGAGCCGAACCGCAACCAGTTCAACTTCGGCCCCGCGGAGCAGATCGTCAGCCAGGCCCGAAGCAAGGGGATGAAGATCCGCGGGCACACGCTGGTGTGGCACGGGCAGCTCGCCGGCTGGGTGAGCGGGCTGGACGCGAACAACCTCCGGTCGGCGATGCAGAACCACATCAGCCAGGTGGCCGGTCACTGGAAAGGGCAGCTCTACGCGTGGGACGTCGTCAACGAGGCGTTCGAGGAGAACGGCAGCCGCCGGCAGTCGGTGTTCCAGCAGAAGCTCGGGGACGGCTACATCGAGGAAGCGTTCCGCGCCGCCCGCACGGCCGACCCGAACGCGAAGCTCTGCTACAACGACTACAACACCGACGGCGTCAACGCGAAGAGCACCGGGATCTACAACATGGTCCGCGACTTCAAGAGCCGCGGTGTGCCGATCGACTGCGTGGGCTTCCAGAGCCACCTCGGGTCGACCTCGAACCTCGGCAGCTACCAGGCGAACCTGCAGCGCTTCGCCGACCTCGGTGTCGACGTGCAGATCACCGAACTGGACGTCGGCGGCTCGGGTTCCGGTCAGGCGAACGTGTACCGGCAGGTGACGCAGGCGTGCATGGCGGTCTCCCGCTGCACCGGCATCACGGTCTGGGGCGTCACGGACAAGTACTCGTGGCGTTCGGGTGACACGCCGCTGCTGTTCGACGGCAACTACGGCAAGAAGCAGGCCTACACCGCCGTGCTCGACGTGCTCAACAACGGCGGCGGAGGCGGCGGCAACGGCGCGGTGCGCGCGGTGGCCGCGAACCGGTGCCTGGACGTGCCCAGCTCGTCGACCACCGCCGGCACCGCGCTGGCGATCTGGGACTGCCACGGCGGCACGAACCAGCAGTGGACCCGCACGAGCGCCGGAGCGCTGACCGTCTACTCCGGCGGCTCGCAGCGGTGCCTGGACACCGCGAGCGGCGGGACGGCCGCCGGCACCGCGGCGGTGATCGCGAACTGCACCGGCGGCAACGGCCAGAAGTGGACGTCGAACGCGAACGGCACGATCACGAACGGCCAGTCGGGCCTGTGCCTGGACGTCACCGGCGCGGCGACCGCCAACGGGACCGCCGTGATCGTGTGGACCTGCAACGGCGGGGCGAACCAGCAGTGGACCGGGCCGGCCGCTTAGGAGGGCGGCGGTTCGGCGAGAGAAGAACGCGTCAGTTGCCGTCGATGTCCGCGTAGAAGGAGTGAAGAGCCGCGGCGAGCCGGTCGGGGGCTTCCATCGCCACGTAGTGGCCGATCTCATCGAGGCGCACCGTGGTCACGTCGGTGGCGACCTGGCGCAACGTCGTGGGCGTCAGGTCGGAGAAGCTTGCCACCGCGAGGACGGGCATGGCGAGCTTCCCGGCCGCGAGCCGGCGGAGTTCGTCGCCGTCCGAGAGCAGGGACCGGTACAGCCCGGCGGCGCCGGCGAACGCGCCGGGCCGGCTGTAGGAGCGGACGAGCTCGTCGATGTCGGTGCCGGTGAACGCGCCGGGGCTCGCGGCGAGGGACGGGATCGCGTAGTCGGCGATGAACGCGCGCTCGCGTCCGGCGAGGAGCATTTCCGGGATGCCGGGGGCGGCGAGGACGCCGATGTGCCAGGCGCCGCCGTGGGTGACGTCGGCGAGCGCCTCGGCACCGAATCCGGGGAGCGCGGTCTCGATCCCGGCGTAGCTGCGGACGAGTTCCGGGTGGGTCGCGGCGACGCGGAACGTCGTGGGGCCGCTGATGTCCTGGCCGGTGAGGTGGACGGGGCCGACGTCCAGGGCGGCGATCAGGTCGGCCAGGTCGTTCGCCGCGGTCGCGCTGTCGTGGTCCGGGCCGGCGACGGCGGAGTCGCCGAATCCGCGCAGGTCGACGGCGAACACCCGGTGGTGCTCGCTCAGCAGGGGGATCAGCTGCTGGAAGACCCACCAGGTCTCCGGGAAGCCGTGCACCAGCAGCACGGGCGATCCGGCGGTGCCGGCGGCCACGTAGTGCAGTTCGGTGCCGTTGACGCTGACGCGGTGGTGGTCGACGGCGGGGATGGTGGCGGCGAGCTGGTGCACGAAAGCCTCCGGCTGGATAGACAAGTAACTTGTCGAACCCTAGAGGATGGACAAGTGACTTGTCTATACCGGGGGTCGTCGTATGATCGGCCGCATGGCGCAGTCCAGCGGCGCCGAGCTCGCGCTCCTGCTGCTCGGCGGGTTCCACTCGATGGTCGACGAGGTCAACGTGGAGCTCGCGAAGCGCGGCCACGACGGTGTCCGCCCGGTGCACGAGTTCGCGTTGCGGGCCGTGGACGCGGGTGCGGACACCGCCTCCGAGCTCGGTCGCCGGCTCTCGGTCACCAAGCAGGCCGCCGCGCAGACCATCGCCGTGCTGGAGGGGTTCGGCTACGTCGACCGCGAGCCCGACCCGAGCGACGCGCGCCGCAAGCGCTTGCGGGTCACCCCGCGCGGCCACGAGCTGATGACCGTCGGCGGTGCCCTGTTCGACGACGTGCGCAGCCGCTGGGCGGCCCGCATCGGAGACGACCAGCTCAAAACGCTCGAAGGGCACCTGGCCCGGCTGACCGGACGCCGGTCGTTCACGGCGGAGGACCTGCAGGACTGATCCGGCGTGCGTCACACCGGGCGGGCCCGGGCTTTCGCGAACCGGGGCGATGCACCATGATGGCGCCGAGAACGCGGTGGGGCTGACCGCAAAGGATGCGCGTGGTAGTGGAGTCGGTCCCTTGTCGTGGTGGGCAGCCGCTGGTGGACGGTGATCCGGCGGCCGTGCTCGGCAGAGCGCAGCGGGGCGACGAGGAAGCTTTCCGCGCGCTGTACCGGGCGGTACATCCCGGCTTGTGCCGGTACCTGCGGATCCTGGTCGGGCAGGACGCCGAAGACGTCGCGTCGGAGGCGTGGCTGCACATCACCCGGGACCTGGCGTCGTTCCGGGGCGATCTCGACGGGTTCCGCGCCTGGACCGCGACGATCGGACGGCACCGGGCGCTGGACCACCTGCGGCACCAGCGCCGCCGCCCCGTCGCCGACGCGCCGGCCGAGTGGTTTCCGGACCGGCCCGCGCCCGACGACACCGCCGGCGCGGCGATCGAAGCGGAGGCGACCGACGCGGCGCTGGCGCTGATCGCGACCCTGCCGCGTGACCAGGCCGAGGCGGTGGTGCTGCGGGCCGTCGTCGGCCTGGACGCCAAGGCCGCCGCGGCCGTGCTCGGGAAGCGCCCGGGCGCCGTGCGCACCGCCGCCTACCGGGGACTTCGCACGCTCGCCGACCGCCTCGGCGGGCAGGTGTGACACTTTCGAGCCGCTCGGCGCTGAAGAGGGTGTGATGGGCAAGCAGCAAGGGCGCCGGATCGATCGGCACACCGCGGAGCAGGTGCTCCGAGGTGCGCGGGTCGACGCCCCGGACGCGTTGACCGGCTTGCTCGCCGCCGCGGCCGCCCCACCGCGCGACGGCGAGCTCGGCGGGGAACGAGCGGCCGTGACGGCGTTCCGCGAGGCGGCCCGGCACGCCCACGCCCGTCGACCCCGGAGCCCCTCGATGATCAAGAGCAGGTGGGCGAAGCTGCTCACGGCGAAGGTCGCGGCCGCCGTGGGGGCGGTGTTCGTCCTCGGCGGGGTCGCGACGGCCGCCGTCACCGGAGCGCTGCCGCTCCCGGCCGGCGGCTCCGCGCCGGCCCCCTCCACGTCCCGCCCCGCGCCCTCGGCCGCCGTGCCGCCGGCCACGCCGGCGACGACGTGGACGCGCGACGAGAGCGGGCCTGCTCACCCGCCGGCGCCTTCGCCTTCGCTGGTGGGCCTGTGCCACGCCTACCGTGCCGGCGACAAGGCCGAGCACGGCAAGGCGCTGGAGAGCCCCGCGTTCACCGCGCTCGTCACGGCCGCCGGGGACAAGTCCAAGGTCGACGGCTACTGCGAGAGCCTGGTCGAAGCCTCGCCGCCGCCCCACGCGACCGGCTCGCCCGCGGCGCCTCCCTCGGCGGGCCGTCCGGACAACGGCAAGGACCACCCGGCCGGGCCGCCGGATTCGCACCCGGCCGGGCCGCCGGATACGCGCCCGACAGGCCCGCCGGCGACCCATCCGACGGGGCGGCCCACCCGCTGAGCCGTCCCACCACAGACCGGCGGCGATCCCACCACCCCCATTCCGGGATCGCCGCTTCCGGACGGGCGGCGGCCACACCCCCAATTGCGGCCGCCGCCCGTTCAGCCACCGGCCACGGGCCACGGGCCACGGGCCACGGGCCGAGCGTGACGGACGGCGACGCGGAGATCGCCGAGATACGGGCTCGCTTACCCGGAGCTGATCACCGGTCCCGCCCGTGGAGCGCTTCCGGTTCCCTCTGCTTGTCGACTTGTCGCCGACCACCTCGCCCGCTGCGGCGGCGCGGTCGCGACCACCGAACGCATTCCCTGGCGCCGCAACGGTGTTAAGCGGACGCCGGGCGAAGCGTTACTCCGAGGCGGTCTGGTAACACGCCGATGTTCCGGATGAAACCGTCCGGAAATGGCTCGCCGGTGCACTGATCGGCATGAACTTCGAGCTCGACGGCCTGCACCGGCCGGTGATCGTGGTCGGCGGCGGCCAGGCGGGACTGTCGATGTCCCACTGCCTGACCTCCGCCGGAGTCGGGCACCTCGTGCTCGAACGCGAGCGCGCGGGGCACGAATGGCGGACCCGCCGCTGGGACAGTTTCTGCCTGGTCACGCCGAACTGGCAATGCCGCCTCCCCGGTTTCCCCTACGCGGGCGACGATCCGGACGGCTTCATGGTCCGGGACGAGATCGTCGCCTACCTCGAGTCGTACGTGAAAGCGTTCGACGTCCCGCTGTGCGAGAGCGTCGAGGCGAAGCGGCTGCGGCAGCTGCCCGGCGGCGGCTTCCGGCTCACGACGTCGGCCGGCGAGCTGACCGCCGACCACGTCGTGCTGGCCACCGGCCCCTACCAGGTGCCGCTGAAGCCGCGGTTGGCCGAGCGGCTGCCGGAGCACGTCGTCCAGCTGCATTCCGCCGACTACCGCAACCCGGACCAGCTGCCGCCGGGAGAGGTGCTGGTCGTCGGCACCGGGCAGTCCGGCTGCCAGATCGCCGAGGACCTCCACCTGGCCGGACGCCGCGTGCACCTCGCCGTCGGGTCGGCGCCGCGCGTGGCCCGGCGGTACCGCGGCCGGGACGTCGTCGCGTGGCTCGACGAAATGGGGTACTACGACCGGGGAATCGACGAGTTCGCCGACGCGGACGCGGTGCGATTCCGGGCCAACCACTACGTCACCGGCCGCGACGGCGGCCACGACATCGACCTGCGTGCCTTCGCCGCGGAGGGCATGCAGCTCTACGGCCGGCTGAAAAGTGTCCAAAGTGGACAATTGGCGTTCGCGGACGACCTGCGCCGCAACCTCGACGCGGCGGACGCCGTCTCCGAAGGCATCAAGGATTCCATCGACACCTACATCGCGAAACGCGGCGTAGCGGCGCCACGAGAAGACCGTTACAAGCCGGTCTGGGTACCGGAAGACGGCCCGAGAGACCTCGATGCGGAAGCGCTTTCCGCGGTCGTCTGGAGCACCGGCTTCGGCCGCGACCACCGCTGGATCGACGTCCCGGTCTTCGACGGCAAGGGCTACCCGACGCACCACCGCGGCGTCACCACCTGCCCCGGCCTGTACTTCCTCGGCCTGCCCTGGCAGCACACCTGGGGCTCGGGACGGTTCTGTGGCGTGGCCGCGGACGCGGAGTACCTGGCCCGGCGGATCACCGACGCCGGGCGCGGCGGTGACGTCCGGTGGCTCTCCGGGACGCCCGCGAGCACCTACCCGGCCGACGACGACTGGGTCGCTCCGCGGACGGTGGCCTGATGCGGTGGACGAACGACGCCCACCGGCACCTGGGCGTGCTCCCGGCGTTCCCGTTCTACGGCGGCCCGCCGGTGGCGCCCGCGATCGGCAGCCGCGCGACGATCGGGGAGCTGCTGTCCGATTTGGATCGCGAGGGTACCGAACGCGCTCTGGTGATCCCGAACTACGGCGTGCCCGATCCGGCGATCGCGTTCTCCTTCAACGAACTCTGCGTCGAGGCGGCGGGCAAGGACGACCGGATCAGTGCCGCGCTGTGGGTGTCGCCGCGAGCCGAGGACGCCGACCGGACCGACGAAGCCCTGAAGCTGGCCGGCGAACCAGGCGTGCGCGCGCTCAAGCTCAGCTTCCTGCTCGGCGGCAAGGCCTCCGACCCCACGTGCAAGCCGCAGCTCGACAAGATCTTCGCCACGGCCAGGGACCACGACCTCGTCGTGCACGTCCACACGTCCCCGGGCGCGGCGTCGGACATCGACGAGGTCGGCAAGCTCGTCGACGCCTACGCCGGGGACGTCAAGCTGCACCTCGTCCACTTCGGCGGCGGCATGAGCGGGCACATCAAGCTCGTCGGCGGCCGGTTCTTCGACTGGATCGCCGCCGGGAAGCAGGTTTACACGGACCTGTCCTGGGCGATCGGTTTCACGCCCCGCTGGCTCGTCGAGGAGATCTCGCGCCGGGGCCTCGGCCACGACCGCGTGCTGTTCGCCTCCGACGAGCCGTGGGGCGATCACGAGGGCGAACTCGCCAAGCTGGCCGCCGCGGCCGGCGACGGCGAGCTCGTCGACCTGGTTTTCCGCGGCACGTTCGACGTGCTGTACGGACCGAAGAAAGGGAAATAGACCGATGGCAGAGCTGACCGAGACCGAGAAGACCAGCCTCGACGAGATCCCGCACCCGTCGCTGCCGCAGGGCTCCAGCCTGTACGGCGGGACCAAGGTCTTCCCGGACTACCAGGCCGAACCCGGCCAGAGCTACTTCACGCTCGTGCACGGCATCGCGCACGAGTCGTCGGTGAGCTTCGTCGCGATCCTGCAGGCGACCCGCGCCCTGCGGAAGGGCTTCGAAGCCGCGATCTACTTCTACGGCCCGGGTTCGCTGAACTGCCTGGCCACCCGCGGCTTCCCGACCACCGGCAACGCCGCGTTCCCGGGCGAGCTGAACATCAACGACCAGCTCAAGACGTTCATCAGCGAAGGCGGCAAGGCGTACTGCTGCCGCTTCGGCCTGTCGCTGCACGGTGCGCGTGAAGAGGATCTCATCGAGGGCGTCATCCCGACGCACCCCCTCGATGTGCAGGACGCGCTGATCCACTACGCGCGCAAGGGCGCGATCATCAACTCCACCTACATGTTCTAGGGAGCGGTCCGTGCGCGTTGGCATCGAAGAAGACCTGGACACCCGCGCCGACATCGCCGTCCGCGGGGTGCGAATGGACGCACCCGTACAGCGCAGCAAAGGCGCCGGGCCGAGCGACGACGGCCACCTGGTGGTCGACGGTGCCAACGCCACGCTGCCGCTGAACCCCTCGAGTCCGTACGTGGTCCGCGACGGCCGGATCTTCCGCGAGACCGTAGACCTGGGCCTCAGCGTGACCCCGGTCGGCCGGCCGCGGTTCTACGACCTGTCCACATCGGACGGAGTGCCGTACCGGAAGATCGCGCTGCTGCACGGCAAGGACGTCCTCGCGACGACCGTCGTGCAGACGTGCATTCGGTACACAGAGGACCAACGGTGCCGGTTCTGCACCATCGAGGAGTCGCTGCGGGCGGGGTCCACAGTGGCCGCGAAGACCCCGCAGCAGCTCGCGGAGGTCGCCGAGGCGGCCGTTCGGCTCGACGGCGTCCGGCAGATGGTGATGACGACCGGCACCACGTCCGGGCCCGACCGCGGCGCCCGGCACCTCGTGCGCTGCGTCCGCGCGGTGCTCGACGCCGTGCCGGGGCTGCCGATCCAGGTGCAGATCGAGCCGCCGGGCGACCTCGGCGTCCTCCAGGACCTGCGGGACGCCGGGGCGACGTCGATCGGCATCCACGTCGAATCCCTGGACGACGACATCCGGCGGCGCTGGATGCCGGGCAAGTCGACCGTGCCGATGGCGGAGTACGAGGCAGCGTGGGCGGAGGCGGTCCGCGTCTTCGGCCGCAACCGCGTCTCGACGTACCTGCTGATCGGGCTCGGGGAGGACTCGGATTCGCTGGTCGAAGGCGCGGGAAGGCTGATCGACATGGGCGTCTACCCGTTCGCCGTGCCGATGCGGCCGATGGTGGGCACGCTGGCCCGGCGAGACGGTGCGAAAGCGCCTTCGCCCGCGTTGGTCGCCGACGTCACCGGCCGGATCGCCGCGCTGCTGCGGGCGGCCGGGATGACCGGCGCCGACCAGGGCGCGGGCTGTGCCGCGTGTGGCGCCTGCGGCCTGCTCAGCGCGGCGGGGGGCTGACGTGGACCACGACATCCTCGCGTTGCTGGGCGACGTCCGCAGTGTCGCGGCGCGTCCGACGTTCACCATCGGTGAAGCCGGCCACAGTGGACTGACGGCCTACCACGCCTTGCGGCACGAAGCCTTCGTCGCGCGGCAGGAGTTGTTCACCGGCACCGATCTCGACGACCACGACACCGACCCCCGCACCCTGGTCCTGGTGGCCCGGGACGCGGCGGGCGAAGTGCTCGGCGGCGTCCGGCTCGGTCCGGCGGACGACGGTCCCGACCTCGGCTGGTGGCGGGGCGGCCGGCTGGTCGTCGCGCCCGGATCACCACCCGGGATCGGCTCGGCCCTGGTCCGGGCGGCGTGCGCGCGGGCCGAGGCCGAGGGGGCGCTGCGGTTCGAGGCGACCGTGCAGACCCGCACCGAGCGGCTGTTCACCCGGCTCGGCTGGCAGCGGGTGCGGCCGGTGACCGTCGCCGGCCACGACCACGTGCTGATGCGGTGGCCGATCGGCCGGATCGCCGCGCTGACCCGCTCGACCAAGGCCGCGCTCGGCCCGCTGCTGCGCGGGCTGACCGGGGTCCCGGGCTTCCTCGGCGACGACGGCGTCCCGCTGCCCGGCACCGACGTCGTCGCGGCCTGCGACGCGATCGTCCCGTCGATGGTCGAGCGCGACCCGGAGTGGGCGGGCTGGTGCTCGGTCCTGGTCAACCTCAACGACCTGGCCGCAATGGGCGCCACCCCCACCGGACTGCTCGACGCGCTGGGTGCGCGTGACGCGTCCTTCGCCGCCCGTGTCCTCAGTGGACTGCGGAAGGCGAGCCAGGCGTACGGCGTCCCGGTGCTGGGCGGCCACACCCAGTTCGGCGTTCCGGCATCGCTGTCGGTCACGGCTCTGGGGCGCACCACCGACCCGGTGCCCGGTGGTGGCGGCAAGCCCGGCGAACGCGTCTGGCTCACCGCCGACCTCGGCGGCGGCTGGCGGCCGGGCTACACCGGCCGCCAATGGGACTCGACGAGCGTCCGCCGCACGCCCGAGCTGCGGGAACTGCTCGGCTCGGTCGCGAAGGCGCGGCCGAGCGCGGCGAAGGACGTCTCGATGGCCGGGATCGCGGGCACGCTCGGCATGCTTGCCGAGGCGTCCGGCTGCGGTGCGGTGCTGGACGTCGGCAAAGTGCCGCGGCCGCGTGGAGCGTCCACCGGGGACTGGCTGACCTGCTTCCCCGGCTTCGCGATGCTCACCGCCGGCACGCCTGCGCCCGCGGGACCGGCGGTCACCGAGGAATGCGGCGAGCTGGTCGCGGGCACCGGCGTCACGCTGCGCTGGCCCGACGGCGAATCGACGCCCGCCATCGACGGCGGCGTCACCGGATTGGGGAACTCATGACGACGCTCAGGATGGCGGCGGTCGCCGCGCCGTTCGACCGCGACCTCGAAGGCGACTTCGCCCGCATCGAGAAGCTGATCGGCGAGGCGAAGGCCGAGGGCGTCCGGTTGCTGGCGCTGCCGGAGGCCTGCCTCGGCGGCTACCTCGCCAACCTCGACGGCGGCGCCGAGGGCCCACCCGCGCTGGCCCTTGACGGCCCGGAGGTGAAGCGGCTGGCCGCGCTGGCCGGAGACCTCGTCGTCACGGCGGGGTACTGCGAGATCGCCGGCGGGCGCCGCTACAACTCCGCGGTCTGCGTCCACGGTGACGGTGTCCTCGGCAACCACCGCAAGGTCCACCAGCCGCTGGCCGAAAACGCCAGCTACGGCGCCGGCCGCGGGTTCGCCGCCTTCGACACGCCGGTCGGGCGCCTGGGCATGATGATCTGCTACGACAAGGCTTTTCCCGAGTCGGCGCGGGCCCTGGCACTGGACGGCGCCGAGGTCGTCGTCTGCATGAGCGCCTGGCCCGGCAGCCGGACCAACGCGGCCCCGGACCTCGCGCAGGACCGCTGGAAACGCCGGTTCGACCTCTTCGACCGGGCTCGCGCGCTGGAGAACCAGATCGTCTGGCTCTCGGCCAACCAGTCCGGCACCTTCGGCGACCTCCGGTTCGTCGCGGGCGCGAAGATCGTCGACCCGGGCGGCGAGATCGTCGCCGACACCGGCGTCGCCGAAGGCATGGCGATCGCCGAAATCGACGTCCAGGCCGCGCTGGCCACGGCTCGCCGGTCCATGGGGCACCTGGCGGACAGACGGCCCGACGCCTACCCCGTTAGTGTCCCGTGAATGGGGCAGATCCGGCTCGCCGCCGTCGCCGCGCACTTCGGCCGCGACCTCGACTTCGACCTGCAGCGCATCGCGACGCTGATCGACCACGCTCGCTCGGCCGGCGCCGCGCTGCTGGTGCTGCCGGACGCGGCCCTCGGCGGGTACCTCGCCGACCTGCGCCATCCGGACCCGGAGGCGCTCCCGCCGGCCCTCGACCCCGACTGCGCCGAGCTGAAGACCATCCGGTCCCTGGCCGCGGAGATGGTCGTCTGCGTGGGCTACTGCGAGGCCGACGGACCGCGTCGCTACAACTCCGCGGTGTGCGTCACCGGTGACGGCGTGCTCGGCCGGCACCGCAAGGTCCACCAGCCGCCGGGGGAGCGCATCGCCTACGAGCCGGGGGACGAGTTCACGGCGTTCGACACGCCGGTGGGGCGCCTCGGCATGCTGATCGACTACGACAAGACGTTCCCCGAGTCGGCTCGTTCGCTGGCGGTCGACGGCGCGGACATCGTCGCCTGCCTGAGCGCGTGGCCGACCAGCATCACCAACCGCGCACCACGGATGGCGCAGGACCGGCAGTCGCGGCTGTTCGACCTCTACGACCAGGCGCGGGCGGCGGAGAACCAGGTCGTGCTCGTCTCGTCCAACCAGACCGGCGCGATGGGCGGGATGCGGTTCCTCGGCCAGGCCAAGGTCGTCGGCCCGGGTGGCGAGATCCTGGCCCGGACGTGGTCCAAGGCCGGCATCGCGGTCGCCGAGCTGGACGTCGAGCAGGAACTCGCCAACGCCCGCCGCGTGCTGCACCACCTGGGGGAACGGAAACCGTCGGTGTACCGGGAGGCTTGATGCGGATCGCCCTGCTGAGCTACTCGACCAAGCCTCGCGGCGGGGTCGTGCACACGCTCGCGCTGGCCGAGGCCCTCGCGGCGCTCGGCGAGGACGTCACGGTCTGGACGCTCGGCCGCGGCGGCGACTCGGGCTTCTTCCGACCGGTGGACGCCGGCGTGAGATTGTCGATCGTGCCGTTCCCGGACGTTCCCGGCGAGAGCGTCGGCGAACGGATCCTGCGCTCGATCGCCGTGCTGCGCGCGGCCTTCACCCCGGACGAATACGACGTCGTGCACGCGCAGGACTGCATCAGCGCCAACGCCGCCGACCGCTGTGTGCGCACGATCCACCACCTCGACACCTTCACCACACCTGAGCTGGCGGCTTGCCACGAACGCGCGATCGTCCGGCCGTACGCGCACGTCTGCGTGTCGGCTTCGGTCGCGGCGGAGGTCCGCGCCGGCTGGGACATCGAGGCGGCCGTCATCCCCAACGGCGTCGACTACGACCGCTTCGCTTCCGCCCGGCGGGACACCTCGCGGGGGCGGTACGTGCTGGCGGTGGGCGGGATCGAGCCGCGCAAGGGGTCACTGGACCTGCTCGAGGCGTACGCGCGGCTGGCGGAGCCGGACGTCCGCCTGCTGATCGCCGGCGGCGAGACGCTCTTCGACTACCGCGACTACCGGACGCGCTGGGAGAAGCGGGCCGCCGAGCTGGGGGTCGAGCCGGAGGTGCTGGGCCCGGTCGCGCACGACGAGCTGCCGTCGCTGGTGGCGTCCGCCGCGGTGTTCGCCTTCCCGTCCACGAAGGAGGGCTTCGGGCTGGCCGCGATGGAGGCTCTCGCCGCCGGAGTGCCGGTGGTGACCCGCGACCTCCCGGTGCTGCGCGAGGTCTTCGGCGGGGTGGCCCGGTTCGCGGCCGGCCCGGCCGGGTTCGCGCGGGAACTGCGCGCGGCGATGGCAGGCACCGACCCGCTCCCGGGCCGGACGCTGGCCCGCCGCTACACCTGGACCGCGGCGGCCGAAGCACACTTGCGGTTCTATCGCGCCCTGTGATTTCCGGGCAGCCGCTCGCCGGACCGGTCATCTGCCGGAAACATCGCCTGGACCTCGGAACGAGCCGGCCGGCGACGCCGCGTCGGGACGCGTGAGCCCCCGAAGCGAGTCAAGTCAAGGCAACCAGCGCGGGGCAAATACGTGACTCACTCTTTCGAGTGATGGCGACGCCGGTAAGCCCGGTCCGGAGGAAAACAGCCGCCAGGGCGGGCCGGCGATGGGACACCTTTGGCCGCAGCGGGTGGCCCGCGCGTGTGACGCCGCGAAGATCACCCGGCGGCTTCGCGCGTGGGGAACTTCCGGTAATGGGCTGTCAACGGCAGCGTGATCCATCCGTCACGCGCTCCCGCACCATTGGCCGGACCACGATCGCCATTCCGCCATCCGGCCGTACCCGGAATGGTCCGGTCGCACCGGTGGAATTCCAGGAGGGACGAACATGACCGCACCTTCCCCGCGCGTCGGAGGGCGAAAGCCGTTCCGGGCACCGCGCCTCGCCCTGGCCGCTCTCGCTGGGGTCGTCGTGACCCTGGCCTGCCCGCCGGTCGCGGCCGCCCACGTGTCGGCCACGCCGGACACCGTCGCCGCCGGGGAGCCGGCCACGATTTCCTTCCGGGTGCCCAACGAGCGTGACGACGCGACGACGGTGCGGCTGGAAGTGCTGTTCCCGACCCAGCCGGTCATCAGCTCGGCCACTCCCGGGAACCTGCCGGGCTGGCACGTCGACGTGCACGAGCAGATGGCGGCCGGCGGCGACGGGATGGCGGGGAAGCCGGTGACGTCGATCGTGTGGGAGGGCGGCACCGTTGCGGCCGGCACCTTCCAGGAGTTCCCCGTGCGGATCGGGGAACTGCCCGCCGGGGGCACGCTCACGTTCCAGGCGCTGCAGACCTATTCGGACGGACAGGTCGTCCGCTGGGCCGACCCGGCGCGGCCGGGGGAGCCCGAGCCGGAGCACCCCGCGCCGGTCGTCACCGTGGCACCCGTGGTCACGACCGAGGAGTCCGATGTGGACGGTCTCGCCCGCGCGCTGGGCGGTGCCGCGCTCGGGGTCGCCCTCGTGGCCGTGGGGGTGGCGTGGCTCCGCAGGCGACCCCGAGGCAGCCACCCCGGGACCGCCGCCGAGACGCCCGAACGGGAAGACGTCCAGCTGTGAGCCCGACCGAACCGGATGGGGATGGCAATGGTGGAGGTTCAGCACGGTTCCGGCGGTGCCCGCAGTCTGCCCCCGGACGCCCTGGAACAGCTGCGGCGGAAGGCCGTGGCCGCGGTGGAGTCGGGCGCCTCGCAGACGCGGGTCGCGAGCATGTTCGGGGTGTCCAGGAAGGCGGTCGGCACCTGGGTGCGGGCCTACCGGTCCGGGGGTGAGCCGACGCTGCGTCCCCGGCCGCGCGGCCGCCGCCCGGGTGAGCGGCTGGCGTTGTCCCCGGTCCAGCAGGGCCGGGTGGTCGACACCCTGGCGGCCGGACCGCCGGACGTCGCCGGGCTGCCTTGGCTGTTGTGGACGCGCAAAGCGGTCGCCGAGCTGATCGCCCGCGAGTTCGGGGTCGTGCTGGCGGGGACGACGATCGACAAGTACCTGCTCCGGTGGGAGCTGCTCGACGGGTCCGCCCGGCCGCGGGGCGGTCCGCCGGGAACGCTGCTGGTGACGTGGACCCGTCCGCGTTCGCCCACGGGAACCGGTGCGCTGCACGCGCTGGTCGCGGTGAACGGCCGCGGCATGCTGTTCTTCCTCGTCGGGGCGCAGCCGTTCGCCGGGACCGCCGAGTTCCGGAGCCGGTTGCGGATGCAGTTCGCCCGGGACGTCCGGCTGGTCACGCACGACCGGGCTCGGCCCGGCGGCTCGTGGGCAGCGGAACAGGACGCCGTGTTGCCGGCCTGAAGCCGGCGCGAAAGGCCTGCCGATCCGAAAATCCGGATCGGCAGGTCTTTTTCGTGCGTGCCGGGGCGTTACCCGGGCGTTAACAGTTTTCCGGTCTTCCGGATCGCGACCGGTGATCTCGCCGGATTGAAGTCCCAGGACGACTCTTGAATGGTTACAACGCACTCGGGTGATCGTGTTCACGACCTCGGTCCGGACTCGGCGGACCTGTCCGGTATTTGCCCTCGGCCACCGGTCGCCCATTTCCGTCGCGATTTCACCGGCGGCGGCATCTGTGCTGGTCAGCGCTCGGTGCACGGTAATGGCAACATGGGCGCAATGAAGCGTTGTGCCCGGTTTCCGCCGTGCTGGTCAAAGAACCGGTAAACCTGTCACGATGCCGTCGCCGGTGTTTCCAGCCTGGCACATCCGGACCGTGAATACCTGAGACCGGGCCAAGAGTCCGGTTCCCGAGGAGGCGGCAAGTGCGAACCAGGATTCTGCTCACCGTCGGCACGCTCTCTCTCGTTCTGCTGGCCGGGACACCCGCGTTCGCGGCGGAGGCCCCGGTGACGGCGCCGGGGTGCTCGTCGACGGTCACCGGCGTGCCGGGGCAGCCGGTGTCGCTCGCCCCCGCGTCGGTGAGCGAACCCGTGACGAGCGCCCTTTCCGGCCTGGATCCGCTGGGGGTGCTGACGGGGGCGTTCCGGGCGGTCTGGGCGACCACTCCGCCGATCCCGGTGGGTGCCGTCCCCGCGGGCCAGGCGGAAATACCGGGTGGCCGGATCGCGGACGCGGTGCTCGCCCGCCTCGGCGAGCTCCCCGTGCTGTCACCGGTTCTCACGCCTTTGGTGACCCCCGTGCGCACCTCGCTTGCTTCGCTCTGCGGCATTCTGGTGCGTGGACAGGCTCCGGGTGCCCCCGAGAGCACCGCACCGGAGACGCCCACGGGACCGCCCGCCGGACCCGGCGCTCCGGCGGGCAGCGGCACGCCGGTGGCGGGGCGGCAGTGGACGGTCGCGGCCGTACCCGGTCCGGTGGCGGGCGGCGGCGCGGTGTTCGGCACCCCGATCCCGGGACAGCTGCCGGGCGCCGGTTTCCCGGGTGCGGCCGGGGGTGGCGTCCCGCAGCCGGGCAGCGAAGCGCCGGTCGTCGTCGAGGCCCGGCGGTCGCTCGGGTCGGCGGAAGCGCTGCCCGAGCAACGGCGTGACGACCTGTCGTGGCCGGTCCTGGCGGCGATCCTCGTCCTGGCGGCGGTGAGCGCCCAGCTGGTGCGCCGCTGGGTCTTGCGCGCCCCTCGCTGACCCGCTTCGGCCGCGGACTGCTCCGTTACCTCCGGGTTACGGGCTGCTTCGCAGGAGGGACGAGCGGTGACAGCCCGTTTACGAAAGGATCTTTCCCACGAACGGCACAACTGCGACCATCCGGGACTTGAACGTGACCGGCCGTGACGCGCGCAGCCTCCCCGCCGACGCTCTCGAGGTGCTCCGGCGTCGAGCGGTCGCGGCCGTCGAAGCGGGCGTGACGCGGGCGGAGGTCGCCCGGATGTTCGGGGTCTCCCGCAAGACCGTCGGCGCCTGGGTCGCGGCCTACCGGCGGGAGGGCACCGAAGCGTTCCGGCCGCGGCGCCGGGGGCGGCGGCCCGGTGAGCAGTTCGCGCTGTCGCCCGAGCAGCAGGCGTGGGTCGTGCGGACGATCGTCGACGGTCCGCCCGACCGGATCGGGCTGGCGCAGCGGCTGTGGACCCGGCAGGCGATCGCCGAGGTGGTCCGCCGGGAGTTCGGCGTCCTGATCAGTTCGCCGACGGTCTCCCAGTACCTGGACCGGTGGGGACTGGTCGAGGAGCGCCGGCTGCTGGAGATGCGGCGGCGCCGGACGATTTCGGACCGTCCGAGGGAACCGCGTCCCGGCGGCGAACGGCTCGCGAACGCCGAGACCCTCCGGCTGGCGTGGACGCGTCCGCGCACGCCGGTCGATCCGCGACGTGGCCCGGTGGCGGGCCGGCAGAACCTGCTGACCGGGTTTCGCGACCACTTCGGCGACGTCAACCTCCTGCTCGCCCTGTCCCACCGCGGAATGCTGTACTTCCAAGCGCGGCGAGGGGCCTTCGACTCGCGGCAGGCGAACGAGTTCCTGGCCCGGCTGGCGGAGCGGTCCGGCCGGGGCCTCGACGTCGTCGTCTGCGACTGGCCCGTCGAGCACGACGGGATCCTGCGCGACTGGCCGGCACCGGGTCCCGGCCGGGTGTCGGTCCGCTTCGCGCTCGACTGACCATTTCCGAAACGAAACCGCGCGTACTTGCGATGACGTCAAGAATGGGTAGTATTTGACCACAGTTCGCGATCCGGGTGGGCACGGAAAAGCTCACCGCTCCTCGCCGTGTCCCGTGAAAACGGTGATACACGGAATTCATTTCCCAGCCACGCCGCCGTTTCCGGCGGTGGTTTGACTTGTTTCCGAACCGACGCGGACAAGTGGGAGAGCCATGACCGTCAACACCCTTCCTTCGGCCGACCTCGACCTCGAAGTGCTGCTGGCGCACAAGGAGACGATCGCCGACGGCGTCGTCCGGCTGGTGTTCCGCGACCTCGCGGGCGGCCGGCTGCCGTCGTGGGCGCCGGGTGCGCACGTGGATCTGCTGCTCCGGCCCGGCATCGTCCGTCAGTACTCCCTCTGCGGCGACCCCGGTGACCGCTCCGTGCTGGAGGTCGCCGTGCGGCGCGAGCGCGACGGGCGCGGCGGGTCCGCGTTCGTGCACGACGCGTTGGTCGCGGGTGACCGGGTCCGGATCCGGGCGCCGCGCAACAACTTCCCGTTCGTGCGCGCCGAGCGGTACCTGTTCCTCGCGGGCGGGATCGGCATCACCCCGATCGTCCCGATGACGGCGGCGGCCGACGCGAGCGGCGCCGAGTGGCGACTGCTCTACGGCGGGCGGTCGCGCTCGTCGATGGCGTTCGCCGCGGAACTGGGGCAGCGCTACGGTGACCGGGTGGTCCTGCGGCCGCAGGACGAAGCGGGACTGCCCGACGTGCGGGGGATCCTGGCTGCCGCGGCCCCCGGGACGGCCGTCTACTGCTGCGGGCCCGAGCCGCTCCTGGCCCTCGCCGAGGAGGTCTGCGCCGGCTTGCCGGGCCTCGATCTGCACCTGGAACGGTTCGCCGCCAAGGAGAACACGGTCGCCGCGACCGGGTTCGACGTCGAGCTCGCCCGGTCCGGGCTGACGCTGACGGTACCCGCCGACCGGTCGATCCTCGAGGTGGCCGAAGACGCCGGCGTCCCGGTGCTGTCGTCCTGTCGCGAAGGCACCTGCGGCACGTGCGAGACGCCGGTGCTCGGCGGAATTCCCGACCACCGCGACTCCTTGCTCACCGGCGAGGAGCGGGCGGCGAACGAGACGATGATGATCTGCGTGTCGCGCTGCCGCGGCCGGAAACTGGAACTGGACCTCTGAATGCCCGCGACGACGAAGAAACTCGGTACCTGGGCGGCCACGCTGCTGGCCGCCGCGTCCTGTGGCTGGGCCTTGTGGACGGTAGCCGGCGACCTCGGCGAAAGCCCGCCGCGGCCGGCCCAGGCCGCGGCCCCGCGCCCGGCGTCCCCGTCTCCGTCACCGGTCACACCACCCGTCCCGCCTCCCGTGACACCGCCTCCGACGTCGGTCCCGGCGGTTTCCGGGCCGGACCCCACCCTCCCCGCCCAGCCGGTCGCCGACCGCGCTCCCGTGGTCACGACCTCGCCCGATTACCCTGCCCCGACGGTGGAGCCTCCCTCCCTGCCAGGGGAAACGTCGCCGCTGCCCCCTTCGGTGACGTCCACTCCGTCGCCGCCGGAATCCCCTTCGGCGCCGCCTGAACCTCCGCCGACCGAACCCGCCCCGCCGCAGCCCGCGCCGGACTGCGATTCGAGCGGGTTGCTGGGACCGTTGCTCTGTACCGTTCTGAGCCTCCTCGGCTGACCCCCAGCCATTTTCGGGAAGTATTCAAGACAAACTCCATGCAGTATTTTATTCGCCCAATTCTTCACTGCGAGAAGCCTTTTCCGAGCCGGACTATTTCACTTCCCGTTAACAGGAAAAATCGGATTGTCCCGCGTGGTTCGTGATTCACTTTCTTCCGTTCGGGCGGCCCGTTTCCCGCCGGGCCGAGCAGATCCAGAAAGGAAGCCCATGTCCCCAGAAGCTCCGCCAGGAGCCCGCACGAGGCGTCGGCGCGCGAAGGCGGTGGTCACCCTCGCCGTCGTCACCCTCGGCGCCTCCGCGGTGGCCGCGGTTCCGGCGTCGGCACAACAGCCCATCGGGGTCGGCCCCGTGCCGATCACGTTCCACATGAAGGACGACAACGGCAAGTGGTTCGACTCCGGGCTGAACCTGTTCGGTGACCAGTCGCTGGCCGTGGCGGAGATGCCCCGCCTCGGCACGCTGGGCGGCCTCACCACCGGGGGAGAGCTGGCCGGCCTCCTGAACTCCGACCTCACCGGCGCGGTCGGCAACCTGGCGCAGAACCTCCTCGGCCAGGTCCCGCTGCTCGGTTCGCTCGGTGGCGAGCTGGGGAAGGCGCTGAACCTCGACAGCACCCTCTCGGCGGTCAAGTCGATCGGGACCACCAACCGGCAGGCCGCGCCCGCGGCCCTCAAGGCCGAGAACCTGCTCGGGCAGTTCTCCCAGCAGCTGACCACGATGCGGGCCGACCAGCCACTCAACCTGAGCTCACTGCCGATCGGCCTGGACCTGCAGGGCGCGCTCAACGACCTCGCCCAGTTCGCCGTCAAGGGCCCGCCCGTGACGGTGAACTTCGTGGTCGACCCCAAGGAGTCGACCGGTGCCCGTGACCCGATGGGCCTGATCGCACCCGAAGGCGCGGAGGGCTTCCCGTACGACATGCCCGGCGGCGCGTTCTTCGGCCAGCGGTCGATCCAGCTCACCGAGCCCGGCCTGTACGCGTTCACCGACATGGTGACGCCGTACATGCTGGGCGCGGTGGTCGTCGACGACCCGCTCACCATCGGCCTCGACTTCGGCAAGGCGTCGATGGTGAACTCGCGCAACCTGGTCGTGCCGACCAACTCCGACATCGTCAACCGGCTGGTGAACACGTTCTTCAACATCACCAACCCGAACAACTGGCAGCAGTTCAAGCCGGACTCGGAGAACAAGTTCGACGCGATCCAGCCGCCGGTGCCGATCCTGCAGTACGACGCCGCGGGCAACCCGGTGCTGATCCCGAACCTGGACGCCTACTTCGACAAGAAGTTCTCGTACCCGAAGACCCTGTCGCAGGGCAATCAGCTGCCGGCGACGCCGGGTGTCGGCGAAGTGTGGATCGACACCGAGGTCGAGGAGTGGGCGGGCAAGAAGGCGGTCGGTTCGGCCACCAAGGTCAACGTGACCAACTGGACGGTCGACCGCAAGATCGGCGCTCCGTCGATCAACATGAACAACCCGCACAACATGTGGACCGACAAGGACTACAAGTACCTCTACCAAACGGAGTGGTTCTCCAACAAGGTCGACGTCTTCGACCGGGAGACGGGCGAGTTCGTCCGGCAGACCCAGGTCGGGCAGAACCCGGCGCACGTGATGACCGAGCCGGGCAGCGACAAGCTCGTCATCGGCATCAACGCCGGCAACGAGGTCGTCGAGCTGGCACCGGGCGGCACGAGCGTGCTCCGGAAGATCACGGTCAGCCCGACCGGCGAGGTCCGGCACCCGCACGCGCACTGGACGAGCGCGGACGGCAAGACCGTCGTCACCCCGAACGTGCTGACCAACAACGCGTCGGTCATCGACATGCCGACCGGCACCGTCCGGACCGAGAAGACGGGCCAGTTCCCGATCGCCTCGAGCATGACCCCGGACTCCTCGAAGTTCTACACGGCGGACTTCCTCGGCGAATCGATCACGTGCGTTTCGCTCGCGCAGGCCGCCTGCGTGGACAACGGGCAGAAGGTGCACAGCAAGACGATCGACCTGTGGGCGAACTACAGCCCGCAGGACGGCCCGAAGAGCGGTGCGCCGTTCGGCGGCCTGACGATCCAGCTGCCGGTCAGCCCGGACGGCAAGGCGATGCTCGCGGCGAACGTGCTGTCCCAGACGGTCACCGTCATCGACCCGAGGACCGACAAGATCGTCAAGGACCTGCCGTGCACGGCGGGGTGCCACGGCATCAACTTCGGGGCCAAGAAGGGCGGGGGCTACTACGCCTACGTCTCGAACAAGTTCTCCAACGTCATGCAGATCATCGACGTCGACCCGAACGGTGACGGCGCCATCGACGACGCCAAGGTGGCGGGCCAGCTGACGCTGGACCCGACCGCGGCGACCAAGATGGACGGTTCGATCGCCGGCAAGGCCGGTTACGGCGGCCAGGGCGTGCTGGCGGTTCCGCTGGTCTACAACGGATGGGCCCAGCAGAACCAGGGGAGCTGGCGGTCGCAGCTGACCTGCCGGCAGCTCGACCCCATCGGCAAGTCCACCTGCTGACCCGCACGATTGCCGTGGTCCGGGGCCGGGCCGACTCCCGGCCCCGGGCCACGGCGTTCAGGAGATCCCATGTCGCACGGCCGAAAAGCCTTGTTCCGCACCCTGTCCGCGTTGCTCACGGCCGTGCTCGGCATGCTGGCGCTGTCCGCGCCCGCGGCGGCCCAAGTGTCCATCGTGCCCGATCGCGCCGACGGCGGTGGCACGCAGACCTTCGCCTTCCGGCTGGCCAACGAGCGGGCCGACACGAAGTCGACCCGGCTCGAACTGGTCTTCCCGCAGAACCCTCCGGTCGCGTACGTCGAGGTCGCTCCGGCGCCGGGCTGGACCGCGACCGTCCGGCCGCGGCCGCTGAACCCGCCGCTGCGGGCCGGGGGCAAGGTGATCGGCGAGGTCGCCGGATCCCTCGTGTTCGAGGGCGGCGCGGTCGCGCCGAAGCAGTTCGAGCAGTTCCTCGTCACCATGGGCCCCCTGCCCGCCGACGGGCGGCTGGCGTTCCAGGCGACGCAGACCTTCGCCAACGGCGCGGTCGCGCACTGGAACGAAACGACCTCGCCCGCTCCGGCGATCACGTTCGGGTCCGGACCGGCTCCCGTGCCCGGATCCGCCGCGGCGCAACCGGTTCAGGGTGCCGGTGTGGCGGCTCCGGCGGACCAGGCGGCACCCGAGGCGAGCGTGGTCGGCGGGCCTCCGTTCGCTGTGTTGTGGGCGGCGGTGGGACTCGCCTTCGTCGTGATCGCGGTGGCCGGGTTCCGGGCGCATCGCCGCAAGGTCCGCACGGCCGCCGGTGAGCCCGAAGCCGAACGCGCGGAGGAGACCCAGGTGGGTGCCGGATGACGAAGGTGCTGGAGCGTCCCCGCGCGGCGACCGTACCCCCGCCCCGCGCGGCCGGGCGGCTCGTCGCGCTCCTGGTCCTGGTCGCCGCGTGCTGGGGCACCGTGCTCGCCACGACACCGGCGGCGACCGGGGACCCGGTACTGGTGACGACTTCGCCGGGCAGCACCGAAGTGGTGAAGTCGCCCGACGCCGTCGTGCTGACCTTCGACCGCCCGGTGCCCGCCGCCCTGGCCACCGTGCGCGTCCTCGACCCCGACGGCAGCCAGGTCGTCTTCGAGCGGCCGGTCCACCCGGGCGGCCGGGCGGACACGATCTCCGTGCCGATGCCCGCGGAGCGCCATGAAGGTACCTACGCGGTGGCGTGGACGCTGCCGTCGAGCCGGCTGCAGCCCGTCAGCGGCTCCTTCACCTTCGACGTCTCGTACCCCATCCGGCCCGACGGCGTGCCCGAGATCGAGACGGCGCGCGACCCGGTGGTCGCGGCGGTGTACCTGACGACGCGGGCGGTGGCGGTCGCGGCCATGGTCGTGCTCGCGGGCGTGGCGTTCTTCGTCGCGGCGATCGGGCCGGTCGCCGCGCGGACCCGGGCCACCCGCCGGCTGGTCAAGACCACGTGGTGGGTGCTGGTCGCGGGCACGCTCGGCGCGCTGGCGTCGTTCGGGCCGTACGCCGCGTGGGTGCCGCTGCGCGACGCGTTCGACCCGCGGCTGCTGACGGCCGCCTTCGAATCCGACGCGGGCGGTGCGCTGCTGGCCCGCCTGGCTGTGCTCGTCCCCGCCACGCTCGGTCTCGCGCTGCTGATGAAGAGCCCGCCCGCGGCCACCGCCGGTGAGCGCCGGCTGCGCGGTGCCGGAGTGCTGGGCTGCGCGACGGCCGTGCTCGCCACGTGGACCTTCGCCGATCCACGGCCACCGGGCACGCCGTCACCTCTCGCGCTCGCCGTGGACGTCGCACTCCTCACCGCGCTCGCCCTGCCGGCCGGTGGCCTGCTGATCTTCCGGCTCCCCGCGGTCCGGGACACGGTGTCCCGGTTCGTCCGGCCGCTGCTGGCGTGCGCCGGATTGCTCGCCGTGGCCGGTACCGCTCAGCTCTGGTCCGGGCACGACTTCGGCTGGGTCCCGGCCGGAGCGCTCGCGCTGGCGGTGGTGCTCGGCGGTTTCGCTTGGCTCAGTGCGCGTCGCGTGGGCGGCCCGGTCGCGCGGCGGCGCCGGTTCAGCCGGCGAATCGCGGGTGCCGCCGGGCTGGTCTCGGTGCTCGTCGTCGCCACCGCGGCGCTGCTCGCGCTCGATCCCGCCGGGACCGCGCACGCTGTGGGAGCGCCCGGCGAAGTGCCCGCGGCGATCCGGCAGCAGGTCGCACCGACGCGACTTGCCTATGACACCGGCCAGCCGGACGGGCAGGGCTCGGTGGACCTGGTCCTCATCCCCGTCGCGGATCGGCTCGACGCGCGCGTGTCGGTGCTCGGTGCGCACCGGGAGCACACCACGGTGACCGCCGCGCTCGTCCGCGGGGACCGGACGACGCCGTTGCCCGTGAACCGCGCCGGATCCGGCTACTGGACGGGGCAGGCGACCGTGCCCGAGCCCGGCCGGTGGGAGCTCGCGTTGACCTTGCGGGCCGGGGACGGGAGCACGCACACGGTCAAGCAGCCCATCGATGTGCGATGAGCGTTGTTTCCAGCCGCCCAGGAGGCGCCTTGTCCGCCACGCCAACCGTTCCCGCGCACCGTGCTCGCCGGCCGTCGCCCTCGCCGCGGCTGGGCACCGTCTTGCAGCTCGTTTCCCGGCGGCTGCACTTCCTGGCCGGCATCGTGGTCGCGCCCTTCCTCGCGGTGCTGTGCCTGACCGGGCTCGTCTACGTGTTCAGCCCCCAGATCCACGACAGCCTTTACCGGACCGACCTGCACGTGAGCCAGGTCGGCGACGTGCGGCGCCCGCTCGCCGACCAGGTCCGGGCGGCTCTCACCGCGCACCCGGAGGCGACGCTGAAGTCCGTACTGACGCCGCCCGCCGCCGACCGCACCACCCGCGTGGTGCTGGCGGTCCCCGGCCCGGCCGGCACCCCGGACCGCACAGTGTTCGTCGACCCGTACACCGCGTTGATCAACGGCGAGCTGGCCACGGCCGAGAACCGGCTGCCCGCCAACACGTGGTTGCGCCAGCTGCACGGCAACCTGCAGCTGGGCACGCCGGGCCGGCTCTACGCCGAACTCGCCGCGAGCTGGGTGCCCCTCATCGTCGCCGGCGGACTGGTGCTGTGGCTCGCCCGCACCCGCCGCAAACGCCGCCTGCGCGAGGTGCTCCTGCCGTCCACCGGGGACAAGACCGGGTGGACGCGCCTGCGTGCCGTGCACGGCTCCGCCGGTCTGTGGCTCACCGCGGGCCTGCTGCTCGTCTGCGTCACCGGGCTCGCCATGAGCCAGTTCGCCGGTGGCCGCGCGGACCGGACGGCCGACCCGCTCCACCTGCGGGCCCCGGTGCTCGCCGCGGCCCCGGTGCCGGTTCCGCCCGGCGCACGGCCGATCGGCGTCGACCGCGCGGTGGCGGCCGCGGAGGCCGCGGGGCTGAGCGGCGAGCTGGCCGTGACCCCGCCGTCGGTGCCGGGGACGCCGTTCACCGTCACGGAAATCGCGGAGGGGCTGCCGATCCACCAGGGTGCCGTCGCGATCGATCCGTACACGGCAGCGGTGACCGAACGGATCGGCTGGGACGACTACTCGCTCGTCGCCAAGCTCAGCACGCTGGGCACCGAGTTCCACACCGGCACGCTCTTCGGGCTCGCGAACCAGCTCGTCCTCGCGGCGCTGGCGGTGGCGACGCTCGTCCTGCTCGCGCTCGGGTACCGCATGTGGTGGATCCACAACCCGTACCGGGGACGGTGGACGTCGTTGCCGCGGCCGGTGTGGCGGCAGCTGGCGGGCCGGCCGCTGATCGCCGTCCTGCTCGGCGTCGCGCTGCTGGCGTGGCGCCTGCCGGTGCTCGGCGCGAGCCTGCCGGTGTTCCTGGCCGTGGACGCGGCCCTGAGCCGGTTCAAGCGCCGCGCGAAACCGGCATAGGAGCCCGCATCACGATTCCTCGAGCCGGGCGCCTCGCCGCCAGACCGCGCGGGTGTCGAGGGTGGCGCCGATGTTCGCGGTCGGGTCGCCGTCGACGAGCAGGAGGTCGGCGCGGAGTCCCTCGGCGATGCGGCCCCGGTCGCCGAGGCCGAAGCGGCGGGCCGTGGTCGCCGTCGCGGCGCGCAGCGCCTGCGCGGGCGTCAGGCCGGCCGCGACCAGGTACTGCAGCTCCTGGTGGAGGCTGGCGCCGTGCGCCAAGCCGCCGAAGAAGGTCTCCGCCATGGAGGCGTCGGTGCCCGCCAGCACGTCCACGCCCGCAGCGGCCAGCGCGCGGACGGTCTCCAGGACGTCTTCGAGCTTGCCCTGCGGGTACCGGTTGTAGCTGGAGCGCAGGGTTTCTTCCCAGCCGGCGTCGAGGCGGCGGGCGACGCGGGGGTCGTCGGCGAGGGCGCTGCCGGTGATGCCCGTCATCGACGCGTCGAGGCAGACGCACGGCACGACGAACGTCCCCGCCTCGGCGATCAGATCGATGATCTCCTCGGTGTGCGGGCGGTCCATGAACACGTGGACGAGGCCGTCGACGCCGGCCTCGACGGCCATCCGGGTGGCGTCGAGGGTCAGGGCGTGCGCGACCGTGAGGGCGCCGTACTTCTTGGCCTCGGCGACCCCCGCGTTCAGCGTCGCCTGGTCGAGCATCGGCAGCCCGGGGTGCCCCTCGACGCTGCCGTCGTCGACCATGAACTTGATGTAGTCCGAGCCGCGGGCCAGGAGCTGCGGGACGTACGCGGCGGCTTGGTCCGGCGTGGTGGAGAACGGCATCAGCGGCATCACCGGCGGCAGGTCGCCGGCCGGCCGGAACCCTTCCGGCATGAGCTCGCTGGGGTGACCGCCGGGCGGCGTGATGGCGAAGCCGGAGGACCGGACGTCGGCGACCGTGTCGTCCTCGGTGATGTGCGCCCGGTTCTCGCGGGTGTTCATGCCCTGCATTTCCAGTTCGGTGGTGACGCCGAACCGCAGGGCCAGCGCCAGCGTGCCGGGACCGGAGTGGACGTGCGCGTCGATCAGCCCGGGCAGCAGGGTCGCGCCCCGGCCGTCGACGACCTCGGCGCCGGCGGGCACTTCGCCGCCGACCTGGCGGATCGTGCGGCCGTCGACGACGACGGTCCGCACTCCCAGCGGCTTCTCCCCGTCGAACACCCGGGCGCCGGTGATGGCGGTGGTGGCCATGGCGGCCTCACTCTCACTAGTAGTTACATACCTAATGCTATGCATATTAACGCTGGTATGCAAATGCGCCGGGTACTACGATCCACCAGGTGAGCGGTGACGACCTTCTGCTGGACCAGATCGGGCCGGCGCTGTCCCGGCTGCGCCGGCGCGCCCCGGCCACGGGCCGCGACCTGTCCCGCAACCTGGTGCTGAACGTGGTCGCCGACGCCCCGGGTGAAATGACCGTCGGCGGGCTCGCCGCCGAGATGGGCGTCGCGCAGCCGGTGGCCAGCCGGACGGTCGCGGCCTGCATCGCCGACGGCCTGCTGCGGCGGGCGGCGTCCCAGGCGGACGGCCGCCGGACGGTGCTGGAGCTGACCGATCGCGGCGAGGCCGAGCGGACCCGGTTCGCCGCCGAGCAGCGCGCCGCGTTCGAAGACATCACGGCCGGCTGGGCGCCGGAGGACCGTGCGCAGTTCGCGCGGTTGCTCGTGCGCTACACGACCGATGCCGGTGAGTGGTCCCGCCGGCGGGCGCCGAAGGACCGCTGAAGACCGCCGCGGCCGAGATCGGCCGCGGTCAACCGGTGGGCGGCCAGCACGGCCGCGAGGCCCTCTCGCAGATCCCGGATGAAGTACCCGGGAACCTCCAGCGACGGGAAATGCCCGCCGGCTTCGGGCGAATTCCAGCGGACGATCCGCCGATACTGTTCCCGCGCCCAGGGGAGTGGGCACTTCTCGATGTCGCGGGGGTACATGGTGATCGCGGCCGGGACGTCGACCCGGAGTCCCGGATCGAGCGAATTGTGGCTCTCGTAGTAGATGCGGGCCGCCGACGCGCCGGTTCGCGTCAGCCAATACAGGGTGACGTCGTCGAGGACGCGGTCGCGGGAAATCGTCTCGAACGGGCTGTCTTCGGTGTCGGACCACTCGGCGAACTTGTCCAGGATCCAGGCGAGCAGCCCGGTCGGCGAGTCGACGAGCGAGTACCCGATGGTCTGCGGCCGGGTCGCCTGCTGCTTCGCGTACGCCGCGCGGTGGTGCCAGAAATCGCGGGTTTCCTCGGCCCACCGGCGCTCGGCCGCGGTCAGCCCGTCCGTCGTCAGCCCGGGCGGTCCCGCCGCGAACGTCGTGTGGATGCCGAGGACGTGCGCCGGGAACCGGCCGCCGAGGACCGTCGTGATGTTGCCTCCCCAGTCGCCGCCGTGGGCGGCGAACTCGCGGTAACCGAGCCTTCCCATCAGGTCCACCCACGCGGCCGCGATCTTTTCGGTTCCCCACCCGGTGGTCGCCGGCTTGTCGCTGTAGCCGAAGCCGGGCAGCGAGGGAACCACCACGTGGAACGCCGGTGTGTCCGCGTCCTCCGGATCCGCCAGCTCGTCCACCACGTCGACGAACTCGGCGATGCTGCCCGGCCAGCCGTGGGTCAGGAGCAGCGGCGTGGCGTCCGCGCGCGCGGATCGGCGGTGCAGGAAGTGGATGCCCAGACCGTCGATGGCCGTGCGGAACTGGCCGATCCGGTCGAGACGCTCTTCGAACGACCGCCAGTCGTACCCCGTTCGCCAGTAGTGCACGAGCTCGGCGAGGTCGGCGAGCGGAACGCCCTGTCCCCATCGGCGGCGGCCGGACGCCGCGCGATCGACCGTCTCGGCCTCCGGCAGCCGTGCCGCGGCCAGCCGCGCGCGCAGGTCGTCGAGGTCGGCGTCGGCCGCGTGGGCTTCGAATGCCTGCACTTCGCTGGTCGGACGGGGCATGGGACCTCCTCGGTTGTCGCGGAGCCGAGAACCGGCTTAGACGGTTCTAACATTTCTTCCGGACGGGAAGCAACCTGCTAAGGTGGTTCCATGCGTGTCGAGTTCCCCGAATTCCGCCTCGGTACCGTGCTGGCGACCAGCTTCACGGGGACTTTGTCGGAGCGTCACGGCGACGCGGTGGAACGCATTCCCACGCCGGGCCGGCTGGCCGACTGGCTGGCGGTGTACGGCCTCGCCGTGGACGCCTGCACCCCCGCCCAGCTCGACCTCGCCCGGGAACTGCGGGAATCGATCCACGCCGCCGCGACGGCGGCCGCGAGCCAGGAGGCTCTCCCCGCGTCCGCTGTCCGGGTCATCAACGCCCGCAGCGCCCGGGGTGGGGCCGCGGCCGTCCTGACGCCCGAGGGCGAGCGGCGGTGGCAGCTCGGCTCGGCTTCCCCCGTGGAGGACGCCCTCGGCGTGATCGCCGCCGACGCGATCAGCATCATCGCGGGCGAACGAGACGGGAAACTGGCCTTGTGCGCCTCACCGACCTGCCGGGCCGCCTTCTTCGACACCAGCCAAAGCCGCACCCGCAAGTGGTGCGACATGAACACGTGCGGCAACCGCCAGAAGAAAGCCCGCTTCAACGCCAACCACCGCAAGAACCCCGGTTGAGCGGCACGGCGGCGTCCGGCCGTGGAGGATGGCCGGCATGACGTTGCCTGCCCTTCCCGACGAGTCCTTCCAGCGGGTGCTCTGCGTCGTCGCGCACCCCGACGACATGGAGTACGGCCCGTCCGCGGCCGTCGCCCGCTGGACCGCGCGCGGCATCGAGGTCGGGTACCTCCTGCTGACCCGCGGCGAGGCCGGCATGCCGAACCGGCCCGAGGAGACGGCGCGCCTGCGCGTCGCCGAGCAGCGGGCCGCCTGCGCCGCCGTCGGCGTCGAGCACCTGACCGTCCTCGAACACCCCGACGGCGTCCTCGCCTACGGCCTCGACCTGCGCCGGGACATCTGCCGGGAGATCCGCCGGTTCAAGCCCGACGTCGTCCTCGGCACCGCGTACGACATCGAGACGCCCTACGGCTTCGACCAGGCCGACCACCGGGCGGCCGGGCTCGCGACCCTCGACGCGGTCCGCGACGCGGGCAACCGCTGGGTCTTCCCGGAGCAGGTCGACGACGAGCACCTCGAACCGCATTCCGCGCGCTGGTTCATCATCCCGGGACTGGCCGGCTCCGGCGCGACGCACGGCGTCGAGGTCACGGGCGAGCCGCTGCGCCGCGGCGTCGCCTCCCTCGAGGCGCACGCCGCGTACCTGGCCGCGCTGCCGGACCACCCCGCGCCTGCGGACTTCATCCCGCGGTTCGCCGCGATGAGCGGAGAAGCCATGGGGGTCGAGCACGCGGTGCTGTTCCGTGCGCACGACCTGCAGGCGCCCCCGGACTTTTCCTCCTGAGCCGTCAGTTCGCCGGAGCGCGCGGTCCCCTCGAGCTGGACGGTGTTTTCCGCCGGGTAACCGGGGTGCTCCCGGACGAGGAGCGGCGAAGTCGCGGTGGTCGAGCACCCCGTGCTTTTCGTGCGTACGACCTGCAGGCTCCCCCTGACTTTCGTCCTGAGCTGCGGCCCACTGGCCGAGCTCGATCCTGCCGCGCGGGGACGGATCTCGGCGGGTCGCCCGCCCGGCCGGACCCAGCGGCGTGCGGCGTGTTTTCCGCCGGGGTCGCCGGGTAACCGGGGTGCTCCCGGACGAGGAGCGGCCATGGCGACCACCGAGACCGCGGGCGGTTCCCGCACGATCGAGCTGCGGGTCGACGGCACGGCGTACCGGCCGGCCGTCGATCCGCGGCGCACCCTGCTCGACCTGCTGCGGGAACAGCTCGGCGTGACCAGCCCGAAGAAGGGCTGCGACCACGGCCAGTGCGGCGCCTGCACGGTCCTGCTCGACGGCCGCCGCGTGCTCGCCTGCCTGGTGCTGGCCCTGACCTGCGACGGCGCCGAAGTCACCACCGCGGCCGGGCTCGCCGACGGTGACCACTTGCACCCGCTGCAGCAGGCGTTCCTGGAGCACGACGGCTTCCAGTGCGGCTACTGCACCCCCGGCCAGATCTGCTCCGCGGCCGGCCTGCTGGCCGAGTTCGACGCCGGGGCACCCAGCCACGTCACCGCGTCCGTCTCGGACACTCCACAGTGGACCGACGAGGAGATCGCCGAACGGATGAGCGGCAACCTCTGCCGCTGCGGAGCCTACGTCGGCATCGTCGCCGCGATCCGGCAGGCGGGAGAGGCGCGGTGAAGCCCTTCACCCTCGACCGGCCGGAGACCGCGGCCGACGCGGTCCGGGCCGTCGCGGCCGATCCCGCCGCGGTGTACCTGGCCGGCGGGACCAACCTGGTCGACCACCTCAAGCTGGGCGTCGCGGCGCCGGACCGGCTCGTCGACGTCAAGACGCTCACCTCCGCGGAGATCCGCGACCACGACGGCGGGCTGGCGATCGGCGCGGGCGTCCGCAACAGCGACCTCGCGGCCGACTCCCGGGTCCGGGCGCGGTTTCCGGTGCTGGCCGAGGCTCTGCTGTCGGGTGCGTCGGCGCAGCTGCGGAACATGGCGACCACGGGCGGGAACCCGTTGCAACGCACGCGCTGCGTGTACTTCCAGGACGTCACGACGCCGTGCAACAAGCGGTCGCCGGGCTCCGGCTGCTCGGCTCTGGGCGGCTACACCCGCCACCACGCGATCCTCGGCGCGTCCGAGCACTGCGTCGCCACCCACCCGTCGGACATGGCGGTGGCCCTGCTGGCGCTGGACGCCGGCGTGCACGTGCTCGGGCCCGAGGGAGAACGCGTCGTGCCGTTCGCCGACCTGCACCGCCTGCCGGGAGACCGGCCGGACCGCGACACCGTGCTCGGCCACGGCGACCTGATCACGCAGATCACGGTGCCCGCCGCGCCCTGGGCGCGCCGCTCGCGCTACCGCAAGGTGCGTGACCGCGCGTCCTACGCCTTCGCCCTCGTCTCGGTCGCCGCCGGAGTGTCTCTTGTGGATGGTGTGGTCGACGAGGTGCGGGTGGCGCTGGGCGGGGTCGCGCACAAGCCGTGGCGCGCCCACCGCGCCGAAGAGGTGCTGCGCGGTGCGCGGCCGTCCGCGGAGGTGTTCCGGGCGGCGGCCGACGCGGAACTCGCCGACGCCCGCGCGCTCGACGGCGTCGACGGGGGAAACGCTTTCAAGATCCCGCTCGTCCGGCGCACGCTCGCCGCGGTGCTGCGTGACCTGACCGACGAGCCGACCGCCGAGGAGCCGGGCCGATGACCGAACCCCTGGAGCCGGCCGCGATCGGCCGGTCGCACACCCGCCGCGACGGACCCGCGAAGGTCACCGGCACGGCGCCGTACGCCTTCGAGGTGCCGGTCGACGAGCCGCTGCACTGCCACCCCGTCCAGGCCACCATCGCGCGGGGCCGCTGCAGCCGGGTCGGCACCGTCGCGGCGGAATCCCTCGACGGCGTCGTGCGCGTGCTGACGCCGTTCACCGCCGAGCGGCTCGCCGACACCGAAGACGCCGAACTCGCCGTGCTGCAGGACCGCGAGATCCCGTTCCGCGGCCGGGTGATCGGGCTCGTGGTCGCGGAGACGTCCGAAACCGCACGGCACGCCGCGGAGCTAGTCGAGGTCGACTACGAAGAAGAGCCCGCCGACCTGACGCTGTCCGCCGAGCGCGACGACTTGTACAAGCCGGACAAGGTCAACCCGTCGTTCCCCACCGACACCGCGGAAGGCGACGTGGACGCCGCCTTCCGCGGCTCCGACGTCACGGTCGAGCAGACCTACACCACGGCGATGTACCACAACAACCCGCTCGAACCGCACACGACGACGGCGCTGTGGGAGAACGGGACGCTGACCCTGTGGGACTCCACGCAGGGGGTGCACCCGGTGCGGCAGACCGTCGCGAAGGTGTTAGGCCTGCCGGAGGACCGCGTCCGCGTGATCGGCCCGTACGTCGGCGGCGGGTTCGGCTCGAAGGGCACCGCGCACGCGAACGTCGTCCTCGCGGCGCTGGCCGCCCGTGCGGTGCCGGGCCGTCCGGTGCGGCTCGCCCTGACCCGGCAGCAGATGTTCGGCCTGACCGGCTACCGGACGCCCACGATCCAGCGGATGCGGCTCGGCGCCGGCCGGGACGGACGGCTGCGGGCCCTCGGGCTGGACGTCGTCGAGCAGACGTCGCGGATCAAGGAGTTCGCCGAGCAGACGGCGCTGCCCGCGCGGATGATGTACGCCGCCCCGAACCGCGCCACGACGCACCGGCTCGCCGCGCTCGACGTGCCCGTGCCGTCGTGGATGCGGGCGCCGGGGGAGTGCCCGGGCATGTTCGGTCCCGAAGTCGCGATGGACGAGCTCGCCGTCGCCCTCGGCATCGACCCGATCGACCTGCGCGTGCGCAACGAACCCGAGCGCGACCCCGACACCGGGAACCCGTTTTCCAGCCGCAACCTCGTCGCCTGCCTGCGGACCGGCGCGGAGAACTTCGGCTGGGCGGAACGGGATCCGCGACCGGGCGTCCGGCGCGACGGAGATTGGCTGGTCGGCACCGGTGTCGCGGCTTCGGTGTACCCAGCCAGGCGGTCGCCGGGTTCGACGGCGGTCGTGCGGTTCGAAGACGGCCGGTACGTCGTCGAGATCGGAGCCGCCGACATCGGCACGGGCACGTGGACGGTGCTGCCGCAGATCGCGGCCGACGTCCTGGGGGTGCCCGTCGAGCGGGTCGAGGCCCGGATCGGCGACACCGCCCACCCCACCGCCACGGTCGCCGGCGGCTCGACCGGGACGGCGTCCTGGGGCTCGGCCGTGGTCGCGGCCGCGCGGGCGTTCCGCGACAAGTACGGCACGGACCCGGAAGACGGCGCCGAAGCCGAGGCCGGCACGCCGGAGAACCCGGACGAGGAGCGGTACGCGATGTACGCCTTCGGCGCGCAGTTCGCCGAGGTGCGCGTCAACGCCGACACCGGGGAGATCCGGGTGCCGCGCCTGCACGGCACGTTCGCGGCGGGGCGGATCGTCAACCCGCTCACCGCGCGGTCGCAGCTCCTCGGCGGCATGACCATGGGCCTGTCCATGGCACTGCACGAGAACAGCGTGCTCGACCCGCGTTTCGGGCACGTCGTCAACCACGACCTGGCGGAGTACCACATCGCGGCCAACGCGGACGTCGGCGACCTGCGGGCGGACTGGCTCGACGAGCACGACCCGCACCTCAACCCCATGGGCAGCAAGGGGATCGGCGAGATCGGCATCGTCGGCACGGCGGCGGCGGTGGCCAACGCGGTGTTCCACGCGACGGGGGTGCGGGTGCGGGTCTTGCCGATCACCCTGGACAAGGTGCTGGCCGCCCTGCCGGACTGATGTTCGTGGCGGGGCGGGTCGTCGATCCGCTCACCGCGCGGTCGCGGCTTCTCGGCGCGGGATGACCATGGGGTTGTCCATGGCGTTGCATGATCTGCACCTGAACCCCATGGGCAGCAAGGGGATCGGCGAGATCGGCATCGTCGGCACGGCGGCGGCGGTGGCCAACGCGGTGTTCCACGCGACGGGGGTGCGGGTGCGGGACTTGCCGATCACCCTGGACAAGGTGCTGGCGGCCCTGCCGGACTGACGATCACCGCCCGGTCCGGCAGGGCCGGGCGGCTCACATCCGCAGCCACCCGATCGCCAGCGACACGACGAACGCCGCGACCATCAAGGTCAGCACGCCGATCACCACGAGCCAGGCCACCGGCATGGCCTTCGACGGCATCGGCTGCGGGTGCGACAACCCCGACGTCTGCGCGGAGTCCGGCGGCGTGCTGCCGGGCGGGACGCCGCCGCCGGGTTCCAGGTCGGGGGTGGCGGCGGGTTCCGGGTCCGGGGGCGTGGCCGTCCCGGGTTCGTCCTCGCGGCGGTTCCGGTCAGGCGACATCGAGCACCGTCTTCAGCCAGCCGGACTCGCGCCGGTCGAACGTCCGGTACGCGTCGATCGCCTTCGCCGGCTCTTCGTGCTGGGTGATGAAGGCCGTCGGGTCGACCGCGCCGGACGCGACGAGCTGCAGCAGCCGCGGCACGTACCGGCGGTGGTTGCAGTTGCCCGAGTGGATCGTGAGGTTCTTGTTCATCGCCGTGCCGAGCGGGAACCGGTCGAACCCCGGTGGGTAGACCCCGATGATGCCGATCGAGCCGGCCTTCGCGACGACGTCGACGGCCCAGCGCGCCGCCAGGCTCGGGGCGTTGCCCGGTACCCACTGGTCGCCGTCCGGCGCCGCGTCGGGCGCGGCGAGTTCGCGCTCGGGTTCGAGGTCCTCGCCCTGGCCGGCCGCCGGTCCGCGTGCCGGGCGCTGCGCGTCCACGCCGACGGCGTCGATCACGCGGTCCACCCCGATGCCCCCGGTCAGCTCCCGGACCACGGCCACCGGGTCCTCGGCGTTGAAGTCGACGGTCTCGGCGTTCTGCCCGCGGGCGAGGTCGAGGCGGGAGGCGATGCCGTCGACGGCGAAGACGCGGCCCGCGCCCTGGTGTTTCGCGGACGCGATGGCCAGCTGGCCGACGGCGCCGGCGCCGAGCACCAGGACGCTGTCGCCCCGGCCGACCTCGGCCAGCCGGGCGCCGAACCAGGCCGTGGGGAAGATGTCCGACACGAGGATCGCCTGGTCGTCCGTGACGGTGTCCGGGATGCGGACGAGCGTGGTCATCGCGAAGGGGATCCGCGCGTACTCGGCCTGCAGGCCGTCGACCGGGCCGGTGGTCTCGGGCCCGCCGAAGAAACTGGTGCCGGCGGCGGGACCGTTCGGGTTGGCCGTGTCGCACTGGGCGTAGTAGCCCGCGCGGCAGTACGAGCAGGTGCCGCAGCCGATCGTCGAGCACACGACGACCCGGTCGCCCGGGGTGAACCCCCGCACGGCGGGCCCGACCTCTTCGACGACGCCGACGGCCTCGTGGCCGAGCACGGTCCCGGGCACCATCCCCGGCATCGTCCCGCGGACGAGATGCAGGTCCGTCCCGCAGATCGCGCTGCGGGTGATCCGGATGACGGCGTCACTCGGCTCGAGGATCTTCGGGTCGGGCACTTCCTCGGCACGGATGTCCCCGACGCCGTGCCACACCACTGCCTTCACGGGTTCGCCTCCTCGGCTCGGTTGTCCCGGCCCGGTTGCCCCGTCGCCCGCCCCCGAAACGTCCGCGGCTGCCCGACAGCGCGGCACCTCGCCGGCACCTGCGCGACGATGGGGCCCGGCGGAGGTGACGCTCCGCCGGGTGGACGCCGGACGCAGAGGTGGCGAGCGGTGGACGGTCCGCGCCGTGAGCGGCTCTCGCGGCTGGTGAGTGAGCGGGCGCATGAGGGGGCCGGCTGGGCCGGGGTGGTGTGCGACGTCGTGGTGGCCGAGGTCGGGGTCGACGGTGCGGCGATCACCGGGCGGGACCGCGGACGCAGGACCTCGCCGCGGCGAGCGGCCCGTGGGTGGCGGGGCTCGAGGAACTGCAGTACACCGTCGGCGAGGGGCCCGGCGTCGAGGCTTTCGAAGCCGGTGACCCGGTTCTGGTGGGTGATCTGGGGGAGCAGCGGCACCGGTGGCCGGGGTTGTCCGACAGCGCGGTGCCCGCCGGAGCCGCGGCGCTCTTCGCCTTTCCGTTGCAGGCGGCCGCGCTCCGGCTGGGCACGCTGGCCCTCTACCGGCGGCGGGCCGGTGAGCTCGCGGAAGCGGAACTCGCCGACGCGCTGGTGCTGGCCGAGCTGGCCACGACCGCGCTGCTCGTCGACAGCGCCGGAGCGGCGGCCGCGGGAACGGAGCCGGCCGGGTTCTACGACGACGTCCACGTCGCCACCGGCATGCTGGCCACCGAGCTGCGGGTGAGCCTCGAAGACGCGCTGCTGCGGCTGCGGGCGCACGCATTCAGCCACCGCGTCCCGGTGACCGAGGTCGCCCGGGCCGTCGTGGCACGCCGGCTGCGGTTCGACACGTCGTCCGAGTGACGGTGGCTGGTCGTGCAGGTGGTGACCGATCGGACGCGTCCGCCGGGTCCGGCCCGCTCACGCCGCGTCCGGACAGGTCCTACTGCCCGACCTGGCCTGGCACGTTCGCCGGTGCGGCGCCAGAGGGCCTACGCACGCCACTCGTCGTGCCAGTCCGGGTGGGCCTCGTAGGCCGAGGCGATCAGCCGCACCGACGCGTCGTCGTGCCCGTCCCGGATCTCGCGCCTGAGGAACTCCGCCTTCTCCGGGAACGGCACCGGCACGCGGTCCTCCATCGCTTCGACCGGTCCGGCGGCCAGCAGCAGCCCGTCGCCTTCGCGGGCGCGCATGATCCGAAGCCGTCCACGCCGTTCCGCTTCGTCGAGCAGCGGCAGCTTTCCTTCGCGCACGCGGTTTTCGTCTTCGGTGAGCCGGGCCAGGACGAACTCGTCCAGCGCGGCCACGGTGGTGTCGTCGAGGTTCTCCATCGTCGGCGGTTACCCGCCCGCGGGGCCGGGCACACGTCGCGGCGCTGGGCGAGGACGCGGTCGACGACCTTGCGCATCACCCCGGCGTCGTGGGTGTCCACATCGGACCTCCGTTTCCGGAGGATGCTCAGGATGTCGTGCCGGTCGGTGTGCCCGCCTGGTCGGGCAGTGCCTGCGCGGCCAGGTGAAAACGAGGGCCTCCGCGGCCGGGAGGTGTAGGCCCGCGCGCACCGGGTAGCCGGACGAAAAGACCCTCCGGAAAGGAGAAGAACCATGACCACCGCCCGGGACATCATGACGTCGGGTGCCACCTGCGCCCGCGAGTCCGACACGGTGCACGACGCGGCGCAGATCCTGGCCAGGGAAGGTGTCGGTGCCCTGCCGATCTGCGGTGAGGACAACCGGCTCAAGGGCATGCTGACCGACCGCGACATCGTGGTGAAGGTGCTCGCCGAGGGCAAGGACCCCCGTGCGGTGCACGTCGGCGAGCTGGCCCAGGGCGAAGCCGTGACGATCGGCGCGGACGACGACGCCCAGGAGATCCTGCGGACGATGACCGAGCACCAGGTCCGCCGGCTGCCGGTGATCGACGGCCACGAGCTCGTCGGGGTGGTGGCGCAGGCCGACGTCGCGAGGGCGTTGCCGAACCCGCAGGCCGGCGAACTCGTCGAAGCGCTCTCGTTCGGGTAGGCGAGCACGATGCTGAAGATGGACCCCGACGCGGCCGGCACCATCGTCACGATGGTCCGGCAGGCGGGCGCCGCCCCGGAAGGCGGGTTGCGGATCCACGCGCTCGCCGGTGCGACCCCGCAGCAGCCCGGTGTGACGGCGTCGGTGTCGGCGACCCCGACCGACACCGACACGGTCTTCGTGGACGACGACACCGGCGCCCGGGTGTTCGCCGACCAGGCGACGGCCGACGTCGTGGACGGCCGGACGCTGGTTCTGGCGCCGGGCGGCGGAGAACAGCCCGCGTTCGGCGTGGAGTGAAGAACTGACGTGGAGGGCCTCCGGGCGGAGGCCCTCCGTCGCCCGAGCACAGACGGGAAGGTGGGCCGTGGAGACCGATGCGCTGCTCCAGAGCCTCACCCGGGTCGTGACCGCGCTCGACGGTCACGGCATCCGGTTCGCGGTCGCCGGCGGCCTGGCGGTCTACGCGCGGGGCGGGCCGCCCTCGGACCACGACGTCGACCTGTTCCTCAAGGCCGAGGACGCCCGGCGCGCGTCCGAACTGCTCGTCGACGCCGGCCTGCGAGCCGTCGAGCCGCCGGAGGACTGGCTCACCAAGGTCTACGACGGTGACCGCCTCGTGGACCTGATCTTCCGGCCCAACCACCGGCCGGTGACCGACGCGCTGCTCGACCGCGCCGCACTGATGCGGATCGGCCCGACCGCCGCGCCGGTCGTCTCCGGCACCGACCTGCTCGTCGACAAGCTGCTCGTGCTCGACCCGCACCGGTGCGACTTCGGTCCGCTGCTGCGGATCGCGCGTGACCTCCGGGAGCAGGTCGACTGGGCCGAGGTCGCGGTCACCACCGCCGGCTCGCCGTACGCGGCCGCGTTCCTTTCGCTGCTCACCCGGCTGTCCGTGATCGACCCGATCGGGGGAATCATGACCGAAACCCGCCAGTACCTGATCGCCCGGCTGACCCGGGCGCTCGCCGAAGACCCCCGCACCGCCGAGCTCGGCGTCCACGTGACGGTGCGCGGCGAGCACGTCCACCTCACCGGCGAGGTCACCTGCCCGGCGCGCAAGGCCGACGTCGACGCCGTCGTGTGCGAGCTGGTGGGCCGGGAGCTGGTGCACAACGACCTGCGGGTGGCCGACGTGCGGGAACCGGGTGCGGCCGAGGAGCTGGGCCGATGAGGATCGCCGCGGTCGGGGACGTGCACCTCGGAGAAGACTCGCGGGGGTCGCTGCGCCCCGTGCTCGAGAACGTCGGCGAGCACGCCGACATCCTGCTGCTGGCCGGTGACCTCACCCGGCACGGCACGCCCGAAGAGGCGGCGGTCGTCGCCGGCGAGTTCGGCGGCCTCGACGTCCCGGTCGTCACGGTGCTGGGCAACCACGACCACCACAGCGACGCCGCGGACCGGGTCGCCGGCCTGCTGACGGACGCCGGGATCACGGTCCTGGAAGGGACTTCGGCGCGGTTCACCCTCGGCGGGCGGAGTCTCGGCGTGGCCGGGGTCAAGGGCTTCGGCGGTGGTTTCGCGGGCAAGTGCGCGAGCCGGTTCGGGGAGCGGGAGATGAAGGACTTCGTCGAGCACACCATGGCGTCGGCCGCGTCGCTGCGGCACGCGCTGCTGGAGCTGGACACCGATGTCGTCGTCGCGCTGACCCACTACTCGCCGGTCGACGGCACGCTCCACGGAGAGCCGCCGGAGATCCACCCCTTCCTGGGGTCCTACCTGCTGTGCGAGCCGATCGACGAGGTCGGCGCCGACCTGGCCCTGCACGGCCACGCGCACTTCGGCTGCGAGCAGGGGATCACGCCGGGCGGGGTGCGGGTGCGCAACGTCGCGCAGCCGGTGATCCGGAAGGCCTACGCGGTCTACGCCTTCGAACCGGCGGCGGTGCGCTGAGCCGCTCGGCGGAGGGAGGTGGCGCGATGACCGACCCGGACGACGACCGGAACCGGGCCGCGCTCGACGGCGAGCCGGGCCCGCTCGCCGGGCAGTTCGCGGAGCTGACCGCGCGGCTGCTGGACGCGGCCACCGTCGGCGAAGTCCTCGAGCAGGTCGTGAGGGCCGCCCGTCATACGGTGCCCGGGGCCGACCTGGTGTCGGTGACCCTCCGGTCCCCGCGAGGGAAGTACTTCACCCCGGTCGAGACGGATCCCGTGGCCACCGAGCTGGACCGGGTGCAGTACGAAACCGGGGAAGGTCCTTGCCTGGAGGCGTCCCGCGAGGACGGCCCGGGCCACGTCCACAGCGACGACCTCGCGGCGGAGCCGGCGTGGCCGCGCTTCGGCCCGCGCGCGGCGGAACACGGGTTCAAGGCGGTCCTGTCGACCGCGCTGTACCCCTTCGCCGCGCCCGAACACCAAAGCGGCGCGCTGAACATCTACGCCCGCGGGACGGCGGTGCTCGACGACCGGGCGCGGGACACGGCGCTGTTGCCGGCCACGCACGCTTCCCTGGCCCTGGCGGGAGTCTCGGCCCGCACGCGGGCCGAGCTGGAGGCGGAGAACCTGCGCCGCGCGATCGACAGCCGTGACGTCATCGGGCAGGCGAAGGGCATTTTGATGCAGCGCCGGGGGATCGGGGCCGACGAGGCGTTCGACCTCCTGCGCCGGACTTCCCAGCAGCTCAACGTGAAGCTGGCCGAGCTGGCGCACACCCTCGCGACTCGCCATGCGGAGATCGATCTGCCGCGCGCCGGCCGGGAGTGATCCGGCGGGGCCCGTCACGGCGCCGGGGTGACCCACGAATTCGGGCGGCACACCGCGCCGTCCGGGTGGACCCGCGCGGCCGCGCCGGGGTCGGACTGGTTGAGCTGCGCCAGGTACGTGTTGGACAGGCCGAACGTCTGCTGCATCATCACCGGGGCCGGCGCGCCAGGGGCGGGGCAGCCGACGTGCGTGTGGCCGAGGGCGTGGCCCACCTCGTGGTTGATCGCGTAGCGGTGGTAGCCCGCCAGGTCGCCGTCGAAGGAGTGGGCGCCGCGCAGCCAGCGGGCCAGGTTCACCACGACCCGGTGCCGCTTGCGCAGGTAGCACGAGGAGTCGTACGGGATGGCGAAGCCGCAGAGGTCCGGGCGCCGGCTCGTGCCGGGGCTGGTGAGGCCGATCCGGACGTCGGGCTCGGCGTCCGTCCCGTCGACGCGCCGGAACGACACGTCGCCGAGCCCGGTCCAGCCGCGCGGATCCGCGAGGATCGCGTCGACGTCCGCGGCGAACGACGGGACGTCGACGCCGTCCTCGACCTCCACGGTGTAGGTCAGCTGCCGCGCGGCGGTGCCCGCGACGGTGCCGGTCGCGCCGGGCACGACGTGCCACGTGCCGGCTCCCGACGGCGTGACCGGGACGCCGCTGGGCAGCTCGGCGGGTTCCGCCGGTGCCGGGACGACGGCCGGGCGCGGGCGGCTGACCTGTTTCGGGAACGGGGTCCCCGCGACCACCCGGGGCGTGACCGCGAACGGCATCAGCAGCATGGCCACCGCGAGCAGGATGGCGAACGCGAGCAGCCCCGGCTGCCACCACGCGGCGGACGCGACCCGAGGCGGATCCGCGACGACCGGGTCGGCCGCGGCGACGGGCTCGGCCGCGACGACGGGCTCGGCCGCGACGACGGGCTCGGCCGGGACGATCTGCGACCGGACGGCCTGCGACGGGACAGCCTGCGGCGGGACGGCCTGCGGCGGGACGGGCCGGGGGCGAGGCTGCGGCAGCCAGTCGGCCCGGTGGCCGTCGCTCCGGACCGGGAGCTGGTCAGTACGCAAGGCCCACGCTCGCACAAGCCGGCGCGGGGGCGCTCTCGGACCGGGGGTAGGCGACCGTCGCCGGGTCGCCGTCCGACGTGTACCGGCGTCCCGTCGGGGACGCGAGGACGTCGAGCCAGTGCGTGGAACCGTAGTTCGCGTCCGTCCCGGTCGACTGGGACCGGATCCGCGGGATCGCCACGGGGTCGAAATCCTGCGAGCACGGCGAAGGCGCAGGCCCCGCTCCGACCAGCAGGACGCCGCCGTAGGAGTAGCCCGCTCCCCGCAGCGCGAGCTCGCGGTGGCGAGGCTGTGCCCCGTACGGCAAAGCCAGGGTGGCCGGCTGGTAGCCGGGCACCGCTTGCCGGATCAGGCCGTCGCCTTCGACGATCGCGGCCGTCGCCGCGCTTTCGGTCGCACTGCGCAGGTTCGTGTGCCGCCGGGTGTGGTTCCCGATCTCGAAGTGGTGCTCGGCGAGCCAGCGCAACGCGCGTTCGTCGCCGCCGAACGGGCTCTCGTTGACGTACAGGCTGGCGACGGGCCGGAAGGCGGGGTGCGCGGCCGCGACGTCGAGCAGGATCCGCACGGCGGTGCCCGGTGCGGGCTGCCCCTGGGGAGTGAGGGTGAAGACGCTGGGGTCGCCGTCGTCGAAGGTCAGGACCACGGGGTGCGCGCCGGCCGGCAGGTCCAGCCGCCGGGCCACCAGGTCGGCGGTCGTGACGGGGACGTAGTTCTCGGCGGCCAGCCGTTCCAGCTCCGCGGTGAAGTCCGCCGGGGTGCGCTCGTAGACCGATTTCGGCCGGTCGGTGATGCGGTGGTACATCAGCACCGGCACGCGGCCGAGCTCGTCCGCGCCGAGACCGCGCGCGGTCTCGGCGGTGACGCGGGCGGGCGCCGCCGCTGGTACCGGACGCGGTGCCGCCGCCGGTGCGGCCGGAGGCGGTGGGGTCCCGCAGGCGGAGGCGGCGAGAACGGCGGCGCACCCGGCCGCCAGCCGGAAAAGGGAACGCATGCCGGAAGTGTGCGACCGCGCCCGCCGCGGCGCGTGCGGGCCCACCGGGTCGGGTGACGGCGCTTTCCGCTGGCACAGCGCGAAAATCCCCGTTTCCCCTGGTCGGAGCCTCGGGTCCGGGGCAGGCTCCGGCACGATGCGGTGATCGTCGCCGCCGGGGTTTGCCAAAAGATCACCGCGGGTATTCCCTTTGCTGGCCCCGGATCCGCGCTCGGCAGCCGGCGCGGAGGGCAGCCCGAAGGAGTCCCGCATGCGCAATCTCAGTCGTCGTCTCCTGCTCACCACCGCACTGGCGGGTCTGGCCGGAAGTGCCTGTGGTGCCCAGCGAAGGGAGCGGGCCCTCGCGGTGCCGGTGACGGCTTCCCCCGTCGCCGTGGCACCGGCGCCACCCCCGCCGAACCCGCTGGAAAAGAGCCTGCTCGTCGGGTTCTGCGGCGCCCCGGGCGCGAAAGCCCTCGGCCGGATGACCGGCGATCTCACGGCCGCGAGCGACGAGCTGCGACGCCGCATCGCGACCTTCCCGCCGGGGCGGCCGGTCACCCCGGTCGTCGAGCTGATCGCCACGACCGTGCACCGCACGCCGGGCGCGGACGGCATGTACCGGAGCCGCTGCGAGGACGAGACGGTGCGGGACTACCTCGACGCCGCCCGGGCGATGAACGGCCTGCTGCTGCTGAACATCCAGCCCGGTCGCGCCGACTTCCTCCCCGAAGTGCGGGCGTACGAGCGCTGGCTGACCGAGCCGGACGTCGGCGTCGCGCTCGACCCGGAATGGGCCGTGGAACCGGGGGTGGTGCCGGGCAAGAAGTTCGGCCGCACCGACGGATCCGAGCTCGACGAGGTCGCCCGGTACCTCGCCGGCCTCGCCGTGGCGCACCGGCTGCCCGCGAAGGTCATGGTGTACCACCAGGTCGCGTCGTCGGTGGTGCGGGACGAGGCCCTGCTGCTGCCGCACACCGGGGTGTCGCCGGTGAAGGTGGTCGACGGCATCGGCTCGGCTGCGGCGAAGAAGGCGACCTGGAAGACGCTCATGACGACCAAGCCCGGCCACGTGCGGCCCGGGTTCAAGCTGTTCTTCGACGAGGACACCCGCCGTGGCGCCGCCCTGATGACCCCGGCCGAAGTGCTGGCCTTGCCGCCGACGCCGGCGTACGTGGTTTACGAATAGTCGTGGCCCAGCGAAAAGGCCGGTGCGGAGAGTCTCCGCACCGGCCTTTTCGCCGTTCCCGGCCGGGCTCAGCCGGCGGGGATGATGTGCGGTCCGCCGAGGAGGTCGTTCACGAGCGAGGACAGGCTGAGCAGCAGCCGCTGGACCAGGGCGTTGAGCAGGTCCGTCACCGACGGCAGCCCTTGGCGGGCCTCGACCCGGGTGGCCAGCTCGTCGACGCCCTTCCGGGCTTCGGTGTTCTCCTGCCGGGCGGTCGCCGCCGTGTCGCGGGCATCGGCCTGGATGGTGTACCGCTTGCCCTGCGCCAGGTCGGTGAGCAGGGGGTCGAGCCGGGCGAGCGTGGCCTGCGTGCCGGGGACGTCCCCGTGATCCGCGCGGGCGGCCAGTCCGTCACGCAGCGCCTGCACCTCGGCGGCCGCGCTGGTGGTGCTGGACGATCCGCTGCCGCCGGGGCCGCCGGCCAGTGCGACGCCCGAACCGGCCACGCTCACGAACGCCGCGGTGAGGATCATCGCGAACGTACGGATCAATCGTTTCTTCATGTCGTACTCCTCGGGAATGACGATGCGGACGCGATTATGGTGAGCGCCTGACGAGAATGACGCCAGTAGACGCCGGAACCGCCCGGTCGCCGGTGAATCCGGACGGTGTGCGGCACTCGCGGCGCCGCCGGACAAACATCGAGTTCGCGTGAAACGGGAACTCGGCGACACGCGGCTGTGATCACCGAGTGTATGCGCGACCCTCTTTCGGGGGAGTGCAACGGGGAATTCGACTGAATTCAGGCGGATTTTCTCACGCGGGGTGCGACAGCGGCGGGGTGTCGTCGTCCGGGCCTAGTTCACTCGTTCGTGAAGTTTGATCTTGAAAATACGGGGTACCCATGCCCATTTATCTGTCGCCGGAAAGCCACTCTTAAGAAGGCTACGTCGGAAAACCACTTCTTGCACGGCGAATGTGACGCTAATCTGGGCGCCGGTCGAAACCGGCTCACCGCCGGTGGATGGCCTCCTCGGTGCCGGGACCTGACACGACGGCGCCCGCCGGATGGCACCAAAAGAAGAACGTCCCGGCGCTGAACAGCGCCGGGACGTTCTTCGTGAAGAGGAGTGGGGAATACGTGCTGGCCGTTTCGCCCGGCGGAAGCCGTGCTCAGGCGCCCGGCGGGTTCCGGCGCGGCTCGGCCGGCGGGTACGCGTTCGCGGGCGGCGTCCCCGCGCCCGCGGCCGGGTATCCCGCCATGGCCCCGGTCTTCGGGCCGCGCCGGACCAGCCCCGCGAGCCCGAGCAGGCCGATGAGCCCGAGCAGGCCCCACAAGCCGTTGTCCCCGTCGTCGTCCCGCGTGGTGTCCCGGTTCGTGCCGTCGTCCGGGTCGTCCGCCTGGTGCGCGATCGTGACGGGTGCCGGGGCGGGAGCGGAAGCGGCGGGTGTCGCGCCGGCCAGGGCGATGGCGGCGGATGCGGCGCACCCGCAGATCAGTGTCCGTGCTGTGCGGTTCATCGGGAACGGTCCTTCCTTCGAGCGGTGGATGGTCGACCACCTGCGTTTTCCCGAAGACCCCGGGGTTCACACCAGCCGTCACGGGAACGGGCGAATCCGCTCCTTCCCGGCCCCGGTTCCCGGCACTGTCGCGCCTTTTGTAAGATGTTCCCCGGTTCAAGCAAGAGCCGTGGAAGGGCATGCCGCGCGTGCACGACCGCCCCCGGCCGTTCTTCCCTTTCGTGCCGTTGCGCGCCCATTCATGGAAAGAGTGTCCCACTGACGTGGGCCCGGGGGAGAAATGAACCGTCATCTCGAGGTCGCGCCGGTCGGCGCGGCATTTACGGCACGTCTCGTCTGCATGACCGGCGATCGCCTGATCCACCCGGCCGATCGCCGCAACGACCTCGCGCGGATCGTCGTGCGCTGGGCCCGGTACTGGGTCCCGGAAACCTGGTCGGCCCGCCAGTACTTCACCGCGCTGGGGATCGGCGACGACGAGAACCCTTGCTACGCTGACGAAGACGTCTCCGGCTGGCGGCTCCTGGAGCCTCGGCCGGACTCGCTGGCGTGGCGCGTCCGGTCCGGGGAAATCGACGTCACGACCGCACTCACCGCGGAAGCCGAGGCCTGGCCCGGATAACACCGGTAGAAGGAGCAGCCCTGCGCCGTCTTGGTGGGCGCAGGGCTCTTCGGCGTGCGCGTTTCCCTGGGGCCGCAAAGCTCCACATTGTTGTGCGGTTCCGCAATATCTTGTGGCACGAAGAGAACTGGACTAACTCGATCGGACCACACCCGGCCCGGTCAGCGGGTCGCGGCACCCACACGATGGGGGCACGAAGTGGAAATGTGCGCCGGAACACCAGTACTTTTTCCTCACTGAGGCGGAACACACCTTCACTGCCGCCCTGTTCGACGCAATCGTCAACGATCGTCACCATGTCAGCACCGTCATTCGAGGAGTCAAACCCATGCTGAAGAAGATCGGCTTCGTCACGGCCGCCATGGCCGCCGGCGCGTTCGTGGCCGGTGGCGTCGCCGCCGCCGACACCCCCGACGGCCACCACTGGAACCACCACCACGGCGGCTACGACCACAGCGGCCAGGTCGGCCTGCTGAACCTGAACAACACCGACCTGCTGCACAACGTCAACGTCACCCCGGGCATCTGCGGCAACGACGTGAACGTCCTCGGCGTGCAGGTGCCGATCCGCGACTCGCTCAACGGCATCGGCGTGCCGATCCTGTCGCCGGGCGCGTCCGAGGCCAGCGGCGAGTCCCCCTACAACTGCGCTTCCGGCGCGGTGGTCGACGGCGGGACGAGCCAGGACAACTGAGCTTCCACGCCGACGCCGCCCGCTGTGTGTGCGGAAGCCGGCCGAGGCGTGGGATCCGGCGATTCGCGCCGACGTCGTACCGCGTGCCCGGAACCCGGAGCGAGCCGCACACTCCGGTTCCGGGTCCCGGGCACGTCGCGACGCCGAGCGACGCCGGCACGGGTGGGACCGGTCGCGCGACTGGAGAGTGCACCGGTCCCACCCGGCGTGACCGCACCATAACCGAGATCTTCGGGCCCGGCGATCGGAAGCCGGACCCGATCGCCCCGCCGACGTCCGGCGGGGTCTTTTCCTAGGAGTCATTTCTCGTGATCAAGCAGCTCGGCTTCGTCGCCACCGCCCTTGCCGCCGGCATGGCGATCATCGGCGGCTCGGCCTCCGCGACCAGCCTCACCGTCGCGGGACACCCGATCGACCACAACGACCAGGTCGGTCTCGGCAACGTGCAGAACCTCGACGCGGTGCACAACCTCAACGTGGTCGGCGGTGTCTGCGACAACAACGTCAACGTGCTGGGCGTCCAGGTCCCGGTGCGCGACGTCGCCGAGGGGGTCGGTGTCCCGGTCCTGTCGCCGGGTGAGCACGACGCCGAAGGCGAGACGCCGTACAACTGCGCCGCGGGCGACATCCAGGACGGCGGGACCGTCCAGGACAACTGACCGGTTCCGGTCCGGGCCGCCGCGCGGATTGCCCCCCGCGCGGCGGCTTCACGTCTTGTCGAGCCGGTGCACGGCCACCTCGCGCCCCACGAGGAGCGCGGCCGCCGCGACCGGGACCGCCACCAGCGCGCCGACGACCCCGAGCAGCTCGAACCCGACCAGCACCGCGACGACGGTGACGAGCGCCGGGATCCGGACCGCGCGGCCGACGATCTTCGGCAGCAGCAGGTAGTCCTCGAGCAGCCGGTACCCGACGAAGAACCCGGCGGTGGCCAGGCAGACCGGCACGGACACGGTGAGCGCGACGAGACTGCTCCCCACCCCGGCCGCGATCGACCCCGCCACGGGCACCAGGTCGAGCACGGCGACGAGCAGGGCGAGCACCAGCGGATAGGGCACCCCGAAGCTCCAGAACCAGACGAGCGACGTCACGCCGGCGACCAGCGACACCACGACGTTGCCGAACAAGTAGGCGCCCACCTTCTTGAAGACGGCGTCCCCGATCAGGATCACCCGCGGCCGCCGTGATCGCGGCGCCAGCCGGTACAGCGCCGTGCGCACCCGCGGGAAGTCGGCCACGAGGTACGCGGTGAGCACCACGACGATCACGGTGTCCCCCAGCAACCCGGCGATCCCGGTGGCCACGTCGGCGAGCTCGATCGAGCGCACCGCGGCCTCGAGGTCGAGCTTGTCGTTGAGCGAGCCCAGGAAAGTACCGCGGTCGTGCAGCTGCGCGAGGTAGCGCGGGGCCTGGTCCGTCAGCCGCCCGGCCTGGTCGGCCAGGGGAACGGCGACCGCCGCGACGGTGCCGCCGAGGACGGCCAGCACGCCCGTGACGACCACCGTCGCCGCGAGCGCCCGCGGCATCCGGCGCGCGAGCCGGCCGGTGATGGGTTCCAGTCCCACGGCGATGAACAGGGCGACGCCGATCAAAAGCAGCAGGTGCGCCGCCGCCAGCACGACTTCGACCACCCCGACCGTGACGGCCACGCCCGCGGCGGCGGCCATCCCGACGAAGAACGGCGAGCGCCGGTCGAGCGGCCGTCCCGGCGAGCCCAGCGGGCGGTCGTGGTCTTCGGCCGCCGCGGCCTCGGCCTCCCCGACGGCGTGGCCGGCGCGGTGCGCCCCTCGTCCCCTCGTCGTGTGCATGAGGCGGGGCTACCCGTTGGGGTGCACCGAAATCCACTCGATCCGGCGAGCGGGGAAGTCATGCTTCCCGGTGACTCGGGGTCGCCCGCGTTGCCGAACCCGGCGCCGGCGTCGAAGTATTGAGCATGAGCCCCAGGAGTCTCTCGCTCGTTCCGGTGATCACCGTCCTGCTCGCCTTCGGGCTCTGCCCGGTCGCGTCGGCCGCCGGCGCGCCACGGTTGCTGCTCAACCAGGACTTCCCCGACCCCGACATCGTGAAGACGGACACGGGCTACTCCGCCTTTTCCACGAGCACCGGATCGGTGAAGATCCCGGTCGCCGGTGCCCCGGCGGCGGAAGGCCCGTGGCGCGTCACGGGGGACGCGCTGGCGGCCGTGCCGTCGTGGGCCAAGCCCGACGGCGGGTTCTGGGCCCCGGACGTCACCCGGCTGGCCGACGGCACGTTCGTGCTGTACTTCTCCGCGGTGGTCGCCGCAGGCGGGGAGATGTGCGTCGGCGCCGCCACGGCGGCGAAACCCGAAGGCCCGTACACGCCGGTCGGGGAGCAGCCGGTCGTCTGCGTGCCGGGCGACAGTGGCGACATCGACCCGCAGGCCTTCGTCGACGCCGACGGAACCCGTTACCTGCTCTACAAGAGCGACGGCACGCCCACCGGTGCCCCGGCGGCGATCTGGTCGCAGAAGGTGGGTCCCGACGGCCGTACCCCGGTGGGCGCCCGCGTGGAACTGCTGCGGGCCGACCTCAACGCGGAGAAGGCCGTCGTCGAGGCGCCGTCGATGGTCAAGACGTCGACGCGCTACCTCCTCTTCTATTCCGCCGACACGTTCCAGAGTTCCGGCTACCACACGAGTTACGCCTCGGCTCCGACGGCGAACGGCGCCTTCGTCAAGGCGGACGCCCAGTTCCTTTCCACCGAACTGCTCGGCGGGAAGGCCGACGCGCCGGGCGGTGCGGACGTCGTCGACGGCCACATCTTCTTCCACGGCTGGCTCGGCGGTGGCCGCACGGCGCGGGGGCTGTACGAGCTGCCCATCAGCTTCCCCGGCGACGTCCCGCAGCTCGGCTGAACGAGCGAAGTGTCCGTCGTGCCCGGTGGGGAGGTCCCGGAGTGAGCGCGCTGCGGTTCTTCGCGGGCGCCGCTGTCACCCACCCGGGTAGCGCTTCGGTTGACCGTCCGGAGGCGGGCTATCCCCGGTGGGTGAAGTCCCTGCGGTGACGAGGAAGCGAGGAGCGCCATGACGGCGTGGTGGGGTTTGGCGGGGTTGGCCGGCCTGCTCGGTCTTTTCGGGCTGGTCCGGATCCGGGGTCGGCGGACGCGGGCGCCGGCGGGGGATCCGCTCGCCCGGTACCCCGCCGCGCGGGAGCCGGCCGTTCCGAACGCCGACGCCGCGCACACGCCGCTGATGACGCCCGCGATCACGCCCCGGATGCTCGCGACTGCCGCGCCGAGGCCGGCGCCGCCTCCGCGCGTGGTTCCGGAGAAACCCGCGGAGCCGGATCCGGCCGCGTCCGGAACCCTCGCCGGTGAGATCCCGGCGGACCGGGTCGAGCGGGTGGCGCCCGCCGTCGCGTCACCGAAACATGCTGCCGCTGCACCGGAACCCGCTGTACCGGAACCCGCCGCCGCTGCACCGGAACCGGCTGCCGCGGCACCGAAGCCCGTTGCCGTTGCACCGGAACCGGCTGCCGCGGCACCGCAACCTGCTGTCGCGGCACCGGAACCCCTGTCCGTGGCAACGGAACCCGTGCCCGTGGTCCCAGAACCCGCTGCCGCGGCAGCAGAACCCGCTGCCGCGGCAGCAGAACCCGGTGCCGTGGCACCAGAACCTGCTGCCGCGGCACCGGAACCCGTCGTCGCGGCAGCGGAACCGCGGCCTGCGCGGGAGATGCGGGAAGGACCGTCCACATCGGCCGGTGCGTCCGCGGAACCACGCCGGGGGAAGCACCGGGGCACCCGGCCCGTGGTCCGGTCGCTGGCCCGGAAAGCGAAATCGTTTCTCCGCCATCGAACGGGTTAGCAGTTCCCAAGAAATCGTGGGTTCGGGTGTCCCGAATGGGTGCCATGGCACAAGAAAGGTACCGAAACCGGGGTATGTTCTTCCCCGAGCAGAAATTCTGCCTTCGATGTCGATCTCGTGACTCGATTCCAGTTCGGCATCGTCCGCTTGGAAAGGATCACCAGAGCTATGACTGAATTCCGTCGATTGGCCGTCGCCGCCGCGATGACGGTGCCGCTTTCGGTGCTGACGGCCGGGGTTTCCTCCGCCGGCATCGCCGACGGCCCCGATGAGTTCGGTGTCACCGAAACCTCCGGGACCTACGCCGGTATCGGCGGAGCCGGAACGTACGAGAGCTTTTCCGGCTCGGCCGACGATGGCGATTGGTGGTGGTCGGAGGAAAGCGCCACCACCGCCGGTCCGCTGGGTGCCGCGGTCGTGCATTCCGGGGAAGCCGGTTCCGACGACGAGGACGAGGCCTGGTCGGACGACGACCGCGCCGGCCGTCCGGCGGTGGCGCACGGCAAGCGCCACGTGGCTGTGAACGAGTCCGTCAGCCCGCCGCTGCGGCGGCACGTGCACAGCTTGCCCGCGCACACCTACAGCCGGCCGAGCCACGACACCGGCGACGTCGGCTACGTCGAGACCACGAAGACGGCCGACCTGGCGGGCGCGAGCTCGTCGCACGTCGCGAGCCACGCCGGCCACGACTACGCGGTCTACCACTCGAGCGACCTTTCGGCCGGCCCCGAGGGCGCCGTTTCCGAGGGCGTGAAGGCCGTCGCGGTGCCCGAGTTCGCCGGCTACGACAAGTGGTACACCGCGGCCGGCGCGACCGGCGCGGTCGCGCACGAGGTGAGCTCGGTGGCCGACGCGACCGACGACGACTGGGACGCGACCGACAACGACTGGGACGCGACCGACGACGGCTGGCACTCGCACCACACCCACTACCGGCACTGAATGACTGTGGGCCGGGCCGCTGCGGCGGCCCGGCCCCCGACCCGCAGCAGCGGTGCGGGGCCCAGGCGGCG